>NZ_RZSB01000708.1:0-3173 GCF_004023285.1 Mesorhizobium sp. M2A.F.Ca.ET.067.02.1.1 | reverse complement strand
ATGCCGGCCTCCATGCTCATGCCGGCATCGGAGCAGACGATCATCAGATCCATGAAATCGGGAAAGCCGTTGCGGTATTCGCGCATCTTCTCCCGAACCTTCTGCGTCAGCACCAGGCCCGGCAGGAAATAGCCGCCGGCTCCCGACAGGATGATGAAGGTCCAGCGGCTGGTCATGGTCGACTCGGCGCTGGCCGCCCAGTGGTTGATCAGGAACGCGCCCAACGCCGCACCGATCATGGTGGCGAAGCGGATCAGGAAGAACATGCCGACGGCGCGCGGCTCCATATAGCCGGCCTGGATGAGCTTCATGCGCAGCCGCGCGACATTTTCCGGGTCGCTCTTGGCATAGAACTCCTGCGCCCGTTTCACCGCTTTCTCGCGCACGGCGCTGGTGCTCTTCTTGGGCGCAGCTTCCGCCTGCTCGGCCGGCTGCACCACCTCGACCTTCAGCCGGCGCTTGACCTCGCCACGATCGCCCTTGGCGAGCACAAGCGGCCAGGCGACGGCGCCGCCGCCCAGCACCAGCAGCAGCACGGCAACCGGCGTCAGCGACGTTGGCGCGAGCGAAGCGAGGAAGCGGATGACGTCTTCCATTTCAGAACCGGAAATTCGACATCTTGAACATGATGGCGTTGCCGAGCAGCAGCCAGAAGATCGCCCCACTCAGCATGTACCAGGTCTTCGGCTCGTTCCAGACATCCTGGTAGAATTGCGGCATCAGCACCATGATGGCAGTGAACAGAAGCGCCGGCACCGCGGTCAGGATGTAGGCAGACATGCGCCCTTCGGTCGAAATGGCGCGCACCTTGCGGCGCAGCTTGCCGCGCTCGCGGATCGTCGCGGACAGGCCGTCCAGGATCTCGCGCAGATTGCCGCCCGAACTGCTCTGGATCGACACCGCCGTGACGAACAGCGGCAGGTCCTCGTGGCCTACCCGGTCGAATAGATTGTTCAGCGCCGACACCAGGTCCGAGCCGTAAGTCACCTCGTCGGCGACGACGCCGAACTCGGTGCCGATCGGGTCGGCCATTTCGCGCGCCACCATGGCGATCGCCACCGGCACCGGATGGCCGGCCTTCAAGCCGCGCGTGATCAGTTCCAGCGCCTCGGGCAACTGTATCCCGAACCGCTTGTGCCGGCGCTTGCGCATGAAGCGCATCGCCATCACCGGCAGCACCGGCAGCAGTATGAGAAACAGGATCAGGCCGAACAGAAGCGGCAAGCCCTTCCAGATCGTGAGAAGCGCCAGTGCGAAAGCGATCCCCGATGTGATCATCAGGAACTTCGGCAACGGCGTGGTCATGCCGGACTGCGTGCGCAGGACGCGGAAACGGTCGAGGGAAAAGACGGAACTGCGGCCGTCGATCCCGCGCTCCTTGCGCAGTTGGATCAGCACCTGCTCCTGGCTGATCTTGTTCTCGGCGAGCTTCATGCGGCGGTTGATTGCCGTGCGCTTGTCGCTGCGCCCGGCATAGAGCAGGTAAAGGCCCTCGGCGATCATGATGCCGGTGAGCGCCGCCGCGGCGTATACGACGTAGATCGGGCTGAATCCCTCGAACACCGGCCTAGTCCTGCGGCCGGCCGGGTTCGAAATACTTGCCCGGGAATTCGATGCCCATGTTGCGCAGGTCCTCGAGGAAGCGCGGGCGGATGCCGGTCGCCTCGAAGTGGCCGAGGATCTTGCCGTCCGCCTCCATGCCGGTGCGCACGAAGCGGAATATCTCCTGCATCTGGATGACATCGCCTTCCATGCCGGTTACCTCGGCGACGCTGGTCACCTTGCGCTTGCCGTCGGAAAGGCGCGTCAGCTGCACGATGATGTCGAGCGCGCTGGCGATCTGGCTGCGGATCGACTGCACCGTCATCGGCATGCCGGTCATGCCGAGCATCTGTTCCAGACGCGAGATCGCGTCGCGCGGCGTGTTGGCATGGATGGTCGCCATCGAGCCTTCATGGCCGGTGTTCATCGCCTGCAGCATGTCGAAGGCTTCCTCGCCGCGGCACTCGCCGAGGATGACGCGGTCCGGGCGCATGCGCAGCGCGTTCTTGACCAGGTCGCGCTGCTTCAGTTCGCCATGGCCCTCGATGTTGGCCGGGCGCGTTTCCATGCGCGCGACATGCGGCTGCTGCAATTGCAGCTCGGCCGCGTCCTCGATGGTGATCAGGCGCTCGTCTTCCGGGATGAAGGCCGACAGGGCATTGAGCATCGTCGTCTTGCCGGTGCCGGTGCCGCCGGAGATGATCGTGGTCTTGCGGGCGTGCACCGCCGCCGCCAGCACTTCTGCCATGTTCTGGGTGATGGCGCCGAATTCGACCAGCTTGTGCAGGCCGAGCTTGTTCTTGGAGAATTTGCGGATCGACACCAGCGGACCGTCGACGCCGACCGGGCGGATCGCCGCGTTGAAGCGCGAGCCATCGAGCATGCGGGCGTCGACCATCGGCTGTGATTCATCGACGCGGCGGCCGACAGCCGCGACTATTTTGTTAATGATTCGAAGCAGATGCGCCTCATCCTTGAATGGGATGTGGACCTGCTGCAGCTTGCCGCGCTTTTCGACGAAGCAGTTCTGGTGGCCATTGATCAGGATATCGTTGATCTCAGGGTCCTTGAGCAACGGCTCCAGCGGGCCGAGGCCGACCATCTCGTCGACGATGTCGTCGACCAGCGCATCGAGCTCGGCGATGTTGATCGCCATCCGCTCCTCGCGCGTCTTTTCCGAGACGAATTCATGCACCTGCCGTCGCATTTCATCCTTGGGCAGCCGCTCGAGCGCCACGAGGTTGATCTCCTCGAGCAGCATGCGGTGGATGCGTACGCGCGCATCGAGCACCTTGTTGGCGCTTTTTGCCGGCGCAGCCTCCGGCTTCGGCGGCGCCGGCTTGCGGGTCGTCGGGATGATCACCGCATTGTGCGCCACAGGCGCGGGCTCCGGCGCCCGCTGCGGACGAGTGTCGCGGTTCTGCAGGTTGGAAAAGCGAGTGTTCATCCGGCCTTCCTCTTCAGCAGGCCTTTGCCGAGGCCGAACAGCGATTTCGACTTGACCGTGGTCTGGACGGCCTCCTCCGGCAGGATGATCTTCTTCAGGTCGTTGACGACATTGGCGTTGGGGTCGATGGCGTGCAGCGGCACGCCGCGATCGACGGCCTCGCGCACCAGCCGGTAGTTGTTGG
>NZ_RZSB01000707.1:0-3174 GCF_004023285.1 Mesorhizobium sp. M2A.F.Ca.ET.067.02.1.1 | reverse complement strand
GCCGGGAGGCGCGCCGATCAGCCGCGAGACGGTGTGACGTTCCATGTATTCCGACATGTCGAAGCGGATCAGCTCGACGCCCAGCGAGGCGGCAAGCTGCTTGGCCACTTCCGTCTTGCCGACGCCGGTCGGACCCGAGAACAGGTAGGAGCCGATCGGCTTCTCCGGTTCACGCAGGCCGGCGCGCGCCAGCTTGATCGCCGAGGTCAGCGCGGTGATCGCGGTGTCCTGGCCGTAGACGACACGCTTCAGCTCAACGTCCAGACCCTGCAGCACCTTCTCGTCATCGGCCGAGACCGTCTTCGGCGGGATGCGCGCCATGGTGGCGATCGTCGCCTCGATCTCCTTGATACCGATCGTCTTCTTACGCTTGGCCTCTGGCACCAGCATCTGCGAGGCGCCGGTCTCGTCGATCACGTCGATCGCCTTGTCCGGCAACTTGCGGTCGTTGATGTAGCGCGCCGACAGCTCGACCGAGGCCTTGATCGCCTCGCTCGTGTAGCGGACCTTGTGGAACTCCTCGAAATAGGGCTTCAGGCCCTTCATGATCTCGATGGCGTCCTCGATGGTCGGCTCGTTGACGTCGATCTTCTGGAAGCGCCGCACAAGCGCGCGGTCCTTCTCGAAGAACTGGCGGAACTCCTTATAGGTGGTCGAGCCGATGCAGCGGATCGCGCCGGACGACAGCGCCGGCTTCAGGAGGTTCGATGCATCCATCGCGCCGCCCGAAGTGGCGCCGGCCCCGATCACGGTGTGGATCTCGTCGATGAACAGCACCGCGCCCGGATAATCCTCGAGCTCCTTCACGACCTGCTTCAGCCGCTCCTCGAAGTCGCCGCGATAGCGGGTGCCGGCCAACAGCGTGCCCATGTCGAGCGCGAAGATGGTGGCGTCCTGCAGCACTTCCGGCACATCGCCTTCGACGATGCGCTTGGCAAGGCCCTCGGCGATCGCCGTCTTGCCGACGCCGGGGTCGCCGACATAGAGCGGGTTGTTCTTGGAGCGGCGGCACAGCACCTGGATGGTGCGGTTGATCTCGCTGTCGCGGCCGATCAGCGGGTCGATCTTGCCGGCGCGGGCCTTGTTGTTGAGATTGACGCAGTAGGCCGTCAGTGCGTCCTGCTGCTTCTTTTTGCCGTTTTCCTCCTGCGGCTCGGCGCCGTTCTGGCCGCCCTGCTCGTCCTCGGCGCCGCGCGGCGTGCGCGATTCCGAAGCGCCCGGGCGCTTGGCGATGCCATGCGAGATGTAGTTGACCGCGTCGTAGCGGGTCATCTGCTGTTCCTGCAGGAAATAGGCGGCGTGGCTCTCGCGCTCGGCGAAGATGGCGACGAGCACGTTGGCGCCGGACACTTCCTCGCGGCCGGACGACTGCACATGGATCACGGCGCGCTGGATGACGCGCTGGAAGCCTGCCGTCGGCTTGGAATCCTCGTCGTAGCCGGTGACGAGGTTGTCAAGCTCGGTGTCGATATAGGTGAGAACCGTGTGCTTGAGCTCGTCGAGATCGACATTGCAGGCGCGCATGACGGCGGCCGCCTCTGTGTCGTCGATCAGGGCAAGCAGCAGATGTTCGAGCGTCGCATACTCATGATGCCGCTCGTTGGCGAATGTCAGCGCCTGATGTAGCGCCTTTTCCAGGCCTTGGGAGAAAGCCGGCATGTTACCTCACTTCTTCTCCATCACGCATTGCAGCGGATGCTGATTCTGTCGGGCGAAATCCATGACCTGGGACACTTTGGTCTCGGCCACCTCGAATGTGTAGATACCGCACTCGCCCACTCCATGATTGTGAACATGAAGCATGATGCGTGTGGCGGCCTCGCGGTCCTTTTGGAAAAAACGCTCCAGGACGTGAACGACGAACTCCATGGGCGTGTAGTCGTCGTTCAGAATGAGAACCCGGTAGAGACTGGGCTTTTTGGTTTTGGTCTTGGTGCGCGTGATGACAGCGGTACCGCGACCGGGATCGTTGCGGTCCCCGTCACTTTGCATTCGCACCACGCCTGCCGTGGCAGTCAAACCGATCGTCACGTAGTCCAGCCTTTTCGAATCCTCATGCGAGTTCAACATGTAGGTTCTCGATGGACGATTTTAAGCCCTTCTGTTTAGCTGACAATATGGCTAGGTGGGCAAACCTCAGCGAATTTCTCAATCGTGAATGCGGCAATGTGCATCGGGTTGCGATCGGCCACGAAAAAACCCGGCCGCGCTACCGCGACCGGGTCCTTTTCACGGGCCGGCTGGCCGTATGGATATGATCCGGCGAAATTACTTCGCTTTGGCGACCACCGATTCGAACGGCTTGTAAGCCTCCTTGGCGAGCTCGGCATAGAGATTGCCGATCTTGCTGGCCTCGGCCACGAAGCTCTCATAGCTCTGCTTGGCGTAATCGGTCTGGATCTCGATGGCCTTCTCGATCGACTTGGCCGCGAACAGCTTCTCGAAGGCTGCGCTGCCGGCCTCGAAGCTCTTCTTGGTGTATTCGCCGGCTTCGGTGGCGATCGCCTGCGCGCCCTTGGTGAGCGAGGCAAAGCTCTTCAGCCCGGTGTCGGCAAACTCCTTGCCGTATTTCGTGAAGTCCTCATAGGTCTGGGTCATTTCATACTTCCCTTGGTTGAAACGCCCTTTCTGCCCCGGGCGCCCTTGTGCAATGCACCTTAATATATTGTGCAACGCACAAAAGTCAAGAATCCCTTGGTGCGCAGGGGCTCCAGCGCCGCCGGCCGGTAAAATTCGATTAAAGAGAAGCTCGATTTGCCGAAAAATGGTGAACGCGGCGGTTACCATAAACGGATTGGTAACGCTGACCGCGATAGCTTGGCCGGAAGTGAGGCAGGCACTCCCGTAGCCGCCTCCGGGGCAACGAAAATTTCAGGGTAGTAACGGTGCGTCAGGCGTTGTCGGGGCTGGTCTCCAAATCCTCATTCTCCTTCAAGGCAGTCATGGTCGCCGCGCTGGCGATGACGATTATCGCTGCCGATGTGGCGTCGGCCCTTGCCGCAAAGTCCGCGGCCATTGTGGTGGATGCCAAGACCGGCAAGGTGCTCTATTCGGCCGACGCCAATGGCCGGCGCTATCCGGCTTCGCTCACCAAGATGATGACGCTCTACCTCACCTTCGAGGCGCTGGCGAAGGGCCGGGTCAGCAAGAACACGCCAGTGCCCTACTCAGCGC
>NZ_RZSB01000706.1:0-3177 GCF_004023285.1 Mesorhizobium sp. M2A.F.Ca.ET.067.02.1.1 | reverse complement strand
CTGATCGAGTTCGCCGAAGTCACCGGCGTGCCGGTCATCCCGACGCTGATGGGCTGGGGCGCGATTCCCGACGACCATCGGTTGATGGCCGGCATGTGCGGCCTGCAGACCTCGCATCGCTATGGCAATGCGACGATGCTGGCGTCAGACTTCGTCTTCGGTATCGGCAACCGCTGGGCCAACCGCCACACCGGCTCGGTCGACGTCTACACCAAGGGCAAAAAGTTCATCCATGTCGACATCGAGCCGACGCAGATCGGCCGCGTCTTCGCGCCGGATCTCGGCCTCGTCTCGGATGCGGGCGCCGCGCTGAAGATCTTGCTCGACGTCGCCACCGAATGGCGCACGGCAGGCAGGCTGCGCGACTGGTCGGGCTGGGCCAAGGAATGCCAGCAGCGCAAGAAGACGATGAAGCGCAAGACGCATTTCGAGCAGGTGCCGCTGAAGCCGCAGCGCGTCTATGAGGAGATGAACAAGGCCTTTGGCCGCGACACGACCTATGTCACCACCATCGGCCTGTCGCAGATCGCCGGCGCGCAGTTCCTGCATGTCTACAAGCCGCGCAACTGGATCAATTGCGGCCAGGCCGGACCGCTCGGCTGGACGCTGCCGGCAGCCCTCGGCGTGCGCGCCGCCGATCCGGATCGCGCCATCGTCGCGCTCTCGGGCGACTACGACTTCCAGTTCATGATCGAGGAACTGGCGGTCGGCGCCCAGCACAAGCTGCCTTACATCCATGTCGTCGTGAACAACGCCTATCTCGGCCTCATCCGCCAGGCGCAGCGCGGTTTTTCGATGGATTACGAGGTGAGCTTGGCGTTCGAGAACGTCAACCGCGCAGGCGATCCGGAGGCGGGCTACGGCGTCGACCATGTCGCCGTCGCCGAAGCCATGGGCTGTAAGGCGGTCCGCGTGAAGACGCCCGAGGAATTCGCCGGCGCCTTCAAGGAAGCGCAGCGGCTGATGAAGGAGCATCAGGTCCCGGTGGTGCTGGAATTCATCCTCGAGCGCGTCACCAACATTTCGATGGGCACCGAAATCGACAAGATCACGGAATTTGAGGAACTTGCCGAGAGCCATGAGGATGCGCCGACGGCCATCGTCATGTTGGATTGAGTTCAGGCGGAACGAAGGAGAAAAGAATGCCGCGTTTTTCAGCCAACCTGTCCATGCTCTTCGGCGAGCATGAATTCCTCGATCGCTTTGATGCCGCCGCCCGCGCGGGCTTCAAGGGCGTCGAATATATCGGCCCCTATGATCACGCGCCGGACGTCGTCGCGGCGCGCCTGAAGAAGAACGGCCTGAGCCAGGTTCTTTTCAACCTGCCGGCCGGCGACTGGGGCAAGGGCGAGCGCGGCATTGCCGTGCTGCCGGACCGGGTGCCGGAATTCCGCCAGGGCGTCGCCAAGGCGATTACCTATGCGCATGCGCTGGGCTGCGAGCAAGTCAACTGCCTCGCCGGCATCGCGCCCCAGGGCGTCGATCGCGCTGTGCTGGAAAACGTCTTTGCCGACAACCTGGCCTTCGCGGCCGAGAAGCTGGAACAAGCCGGCATCAGGCTGCTGATCGAGCCGATCAACACCCGCGACATTCCGGGCTTCTTCCTGAATTACTCCGACCAGGCCTTGGCGCTGATCGACCGCATCGGCTCGAAGAACCTCTATTTGCAATACGACATCTATCACATGCAGATCATGGAGGGGGATCTCGCCCGTACCATCGAGGCGAACCTTAGCCGCATCGCGCATATCCAGCTTGCGGATAATCCCGGCCGTCACGAGCCGGGGACGGGCGAGATCAACTATCCTTTCCTCTACGACCACATCGACCGCCTCGGCTATTCCGGCTGGATCGGCGCCGAATACAAGCCGAAAGCCGGCACCGAAGCCGGGCTCGGCTGGTTCCGGCAATTCGCCGGACAGGGGAGCGCGGCGGCTTAGAGCCGACGGCGAAGCTGCCAATCTCCCCACTTGTGGGGGAGATGGCCGGCAGGCCAGAGGGGGGCGCGAAGGAACGCGACCTCGATAGGAATTACGGAGAACGTCAATGGAAACCATCGGCTTCATCGGCCTTGGCATCATGGGCGCGCCGATGGCGGGGCATCTCCTCGACGCCGGCCATACGGTCATTGCCAGCGACCACCGCTCCAAGCCGCCGGCTGATCTCGTCGCCAAGGGGCTGAAGTCAGTCACCGGCCACAATGCGGTGGCCAAGACCGCCGACATAATCATCACCATGGTGCCAGACACCCCGCAGGTCGCGGATGTTCTCTTCGGCGAGAACGGCGTCGCCGCTGGCTTGTCTAAGGGCAAGCTCGTCATCGACATGAGCTCGATCTCGCCCATCGCCACCAAGGAATTCGCCAAAAAGATCAACGATCTCGGCTGCGATTATCTCGACGCGCCGGTGTCGGGCGGCGAGGTCGGCGCCAAGGCCGCATCGCTGACCATCATGGTCGGCGGCGAGGAAAAGGCTTTTGAGCGCGCAAGGCCGGTCTTCGAGAAGATGGGCAAGAACATCACGCTGGTCGGCCCGAACGGCGTCGGCCAGACCACCAAGGTCGCCAACCAGATCGTGGTGGCCCTCACCATCGAAGCTGTCGGCGAAGCCCTGGTTTTCGCCTCGAAGGCCGGCGCCGATCCTGCGAAAGTCAGGCAGGCGCTGATGGGCGGGCTCGCCGCCTCGCGCATCCTCGAAGTGCATGGCGAGCGCATGATCAAGCGCACCTTCGCGCCTGGCTTCCGCATCGAGCTGCACCAGAAGGACCTCAACCTCGCGCTGGAAGGCGCGAAAGCGCTTGGCGTCTCGCTACCTAACACCTCGACCACGCAGCAGCTCTTCAATTCCTGCGCCGCCAATGGCGGCGCCAAGGAGGACCACTCGGCGCTGGTGAGAGCGCTGGAGCGGATGGCGGCCCACGAAGTGGGCTAGCCAGTAGCGAATAGGGAGTAGCGAGTAGGGATTGCAGGCCGGCACCTCGCGGTGTTCCGCCTATTCGCTATTCGCTATTCGCTAGGAATTTCCTTGCCGCATAAAGGCTCACCGCCGCCGCATTCGACACGTTGAGCGAATGGATGGCGCCCGGCATGTCGAGGCGGGCGAGCGCGGCCACCGTCTCGCGGGTTTTTTGCCGCAGGCCCTTGCCTTCCGCGCCCAGCACCAACGCGATCTTTTGGC
>NZ_RZSB01000705.1:0-3177 GCF_004023285.1 Mesorhizobium sp. M2A.F.Ca.ET.067.02.1.1 | reverse complement strand
CCGCAAGGTCGAGCGCACGCGCGAAACCATCTACGCCATCTACATCGTCGATCCGGAGACGCAGCTCCTGCTGCGTTCGACCGGGTTGCGCCGGTTGATCACCGGCAACCCGGAGGATTCGATCCTGTCGGTGGCGCCTGATCGCATGCCGGTGACCGTGACGCCGCTCACCGATCGCGAGAACCTGGCGCAGACCATCTCGAAATACGACCTCCTCGCGCTGCCTGTCGTCGACCACGGCAGGATCCTCGGCATCGTCACCGTCGACGACATCATCGACACGATGATCGAGGAAACGACCGAGGATGTGCATCGTTTCGGCGGCATGGAGGCGCTGGACGAGCCGTATATGAAGATGGGCTTCCTCGCCATGATCCAGAAGCGCGCCGGCTGGCTCTGCGCGCTGTTCCTCAGCGAGATGCTGACGGCCAACGCCATGCAGAGCTACGAGGGTGAGCTGGAGAAGGCGATCGTGCTGACGCTGTTCATCCCACTGATCATGAGTTCCGGCGGCAATTCCGGCTCGCAGGCGACATCGCTCGTCATCCGCGCGCTGGCGCTGCGCGAGATCGGTCTGCGCGACTGGTGGCGGGTGGCGCTGCGCGAGCTGCCGACCGGGGTGGTGCTCGGCTCGATCCTTGGCGTCGTCGGCATCTGCCGCATCGCGCTCTGGCAGTATTTCGGCTTCTACGACTACGGCCCGCACTGGATGCTGATCGCGGCGACGGTGGGCGCGGCGCTGATCGGCATCGTCACCTTCGGCTCACTGTCGGGATCGATGCTGCCTTTCGCGCTGAAGCGGATCGGCTTCGACCCGGCAAGCGCCTCTGCGCCGTTCGTCGCCACGCTGGTCGACGTCACCGGGCTGGTGATCTACTTCTCGGTGGCGCTGGTGATCCTGCGCGGCACGCTGCTTTAAAAATCTTGGGGTCGCTGGCGTCGCCAGCGGCCTCAAAGCTGCAATCAAACGCGTTCGCCGTTCTTCACGCGGTAGGTCGGCTTATACATCGTGACCAGTTCCTCGGCCGCGGTCGGATGCACGGCCATGGTGCGGTCGAAATCGTCCTTGGTGAGGCCGGCTTTCAGCGGGATGCCCAGAAGCTGCGCCATCTCGCCGGCATCGGGACCCAGAATATGGGCGCCGAGCACCTTCCTGGACGCGCCGTCGACCACCAGCTTCATCAGCATCTTTTCGTCGCGGCCGGACAGCGTGTGCCGCATCGGACGGAAGGACGCGCGATAGATCTCGACATCGGGGAAGCGCTTGACCGCGTCGTCCTCCGACAGGCCGACGGTTCCAATCTCCGGCTGGGAGAATACAGCGGTCGGGATGGTGTCGTGATCCGGCGCGGTCGGATTGCCCTTGAAGGCGGTCTCGATGAAGCACATCGCCTCGTGGATAGCGACCGGCGTCAGTTGCACGCGATGGGTGACGTCGCCGATCGCCCAGATGTTGTCGATGTTGGTGCGCGAATATTGGTCTACCATGATCGCGCCCGTCTTGCCGAGTTCGACGCCGACGCCTTCCAGGCCCATATTCTCGGTGTTGGGAATACGCCCGATCGCCAGCATGACTTGGTCGACCGTGAGGGTCTGACCGCTTGACAGCAGCACATCTAGCCTGCCTTCAGGCGTCTTGCGCACCCATTCCGAAACCGCGGGGCAAAGGATCTTGATGCCCTTCTTCTCCATGGTCTCATGCAGCGAGCGGCGCAGATCCATGTCGAAGCGGCTGAGGATCTCCCGGCCGCGATAGACCAGCGTGGTGTCGACGCCCAGGCCGTGGAAAATGTTGGCGAACTCGACGGCGATATAGCCGCCGCCCTCGATCATGATCGCCTTTGGCAGTTCCTTGAGATCGAAAGCCTCGTTGGAGAAGATGCAGTACTCATGGCCCGAAAGCGCCGGATGCGGCGCCGGCCTGCCGCCGGTGGCGATCAGGATCTGGTCGGCGCTGACGGTGCGGTCTTCGGCTACCAGGTAGACGGAATGCGGGTCGACCAGCACGGCGCGCGAGTGGAAGGTCTCGCCGCCTGAGCCCTCGACATTCCTCTTGTAGATCGCTTCGAGCCGCGCGATCTCCTTGTCCTTGTTGGCGACCAGCGTCTTCCAGTCGAAGCTCGCCTCGGGCACCGTCCAGCCATAGCCGGCGGCATCAGTGAAATGCTCGGGAAATTGCGAGGCATAGACATAGAGCTTCTTCGGCACGCAGCCGCGGATGACGCAGGTGCCGCCGAAGCGGTATTCCTCGGCGATGGCGACGCGCTTGCCGAGGGCCGCCGCCACCCGGGCCGCCCTGACCCCACCGGACCCGCCGCCGATGACGAACAGATCATAGTCATAACCGGCCATCGTGGTGGGCTCCTGGGGATGAGAAAGACGGGTCACAGGTAGGCTGCCAAGCGGCAAAAGAAAAGCCCGGGCAAAGCCGGGCTTTGTGGTCCAGCGGCCGACGGCCGAATTGAAGCCGATCAGTTCGCGGAATTGTCGGCGGGCGCCGAGCCATCGGCCGGAGCGGAATTGTCGGCCGGCGCGGCGGCGTCGGGAGCCGGCGCTGCCGGCGCCGCGGCCTTGGCGGCGGCGGCGAGCGTCTCGCCTACCTGCTGGGCGAGGTCGCGGGCAACGCCGTTCTGCCAGATGTCGGCAGCCTTCACGAGGTCACGCGTCACCGCGGGGCCGCTGTCCAGCAGCTTCTTTCCGGAATCGGAGCTGTAGAAGGCGGCGATGTCGTTGAGCTCCTTCTCGGAAAACACCTTGGCATAGGCAAGCGCTGCTTCCTTTTCGAGGTCGGCGCGCCGCGATGCCATGCCGAGCGCCTTCTCGGTCACGGTCTTGCCGATCAATTCCTGCATGTCGGGGTTCTTCTGGATGAGCTGCGACTCCAGCGCGGCAGCGGCCTGCGGCAGAATGTTGTCGAACGAGTCCGTGGCATGGATCGCAGCGACGGCCGCGCGCGCGGCCTTCAGGTGCGACTCGCTGACATCCTGCGCAAACACCGGCGAGGACAGCGCGAGGACGGCCGAGGCCGCCAGAAACATCGAAAGGCGGCGAACCCGTTTATGCAACATCATGGTCGATAGAACTCCCTGGTT
Organism: Mesorhizobium sp. M2A.F.Ca.ET.067.02.1.1; assembly: GCF_004023285.1. Taxonomy (NCBI): domain Bacteria; kingdom Pseudomonadati; phylum Pseudomonadota; class Alphaproteobacteria; order Hyphomicrobiales; family Phyllobacteriaceae; genus Mesorhizobium; species Mesorhizobium sp. M2A.F.Ca.ET.067.02.1.1. The sequence continues at coordinate 85 of NZ_RZSB01000705.1, read as the reverse complement.
TTCGGGCGACATGGACGGTTTCGATACCGTCGCCGCCGGCGATGATGGCCGTTGACGCCAGCCCGATGAATAGACCGTGCTCGAC
>NZ_RZSB01000704.1:0-3181 GCF_004023285.1 Mesorhizobium sp. M2A.F.Ca.ET.067.02.1.1 | reverse complement strand
GTCCCAATAGCCCTTCATCACCGAATAGCCGCGCGTGCAAAGCTCGCCAGGCTCCCCGACCGCGACGGTCGCGCCATCCGCGCCGATCGCTTTCACCTCGACATGCGGGTGGATGCGGCCGACGGTGGAGACGCGCTTTTCAAGCGGGTCGTCGACGCTGCTCTGGAAGGAGACCGGGCTGGTCTCGGTCATGCCATAGGCGATGGTCACCTGGCTCATATGCATGAGCGACACCACCTTCTTCATCACCTCGATCGGGCATGGCGAGCCGGCCATGATGCCGGTGCGCAGGCTGGAGAGGTCGAAGCCGGCGAAATCGGCATGGTCGAGCATGGCGACGAACATGGTCGGCACGCCGTAGAGCCCGGTGCAATGCTCCTGCGCGACCGCTTTCAGCGTCGCGCCGGCGTCAAACCCTTCGCCAGGGAAGACCATGGTCGCGCCCTTCGACACGCAGCCCATCGTGCCCATCGACATGCCGAAGCAATGGTAGAGCGGCACGGGGATGCAGAGCCGGTCATCGACGGTGAGTTTTATGGCCGAGGTGACGAAATTGCCGTTGTTGACGATGTTCGCGTGGGTCAGCGTCGCCCCCTTCGGCGCGCCGGTCGTGCCGCTGGTGAACTGGATGTTGATGGCATCTGCGGGCTTCAGGCTCTCCGAGATGCGGTCGAGACTGTCGTGCTCGTCGCGGCCGGCCATGGCCAGCACATCGCCGAAATTGAACATGCCGGGCGAATTGTCGTCACCCATGCGGATGACGATCTTCAACGCCGGCAGCTTTTTCGCCTTGAGCTTGCCGGGCTCCGCCTTGGCGATCTCCGGCGCGAGCGTCTCGATCATGCCGAGGTAATCGGATGTCTTGAACTGGGCCGCCGTGACCAGCGCCTTGCAGCCGACCTTGTTGAGCGCATATTCCAGCTCGGTCAGCCGATAGGCCGGGTTGATGTTGACCAGGATCAGGCCGATGCGAGCGGTGGCGAACTGCGTCACCAGCCATTCCCAGCGGTTCGGCGACCAGATGCCGACGCGGTCGCCCTTTTCCAGGCCGAGCGCCAGGAAACCGGCGGCCAGGGCGTCGACCGCATCCGACAGCTCGCTCCAGGTGAAGCGCTTGTCCTGACCGACGAAGACGGCGGCGTCGAGCGTGGCGTATTTGCTCACCGTATCGGAGAACAGCTCCGGAATGGTCTTGTCGAGCAAAGGCACCAAGCGATCGCCCGAGACATGCGCCTTGCCGCCGGCCGGGGCAATAAAGGTGCCGCTCGCGCGATGCCCGCGCAAATTGGTGGCGTTCATAAGCTCGTCGAGTTTGATCGCCATCGCCGTCTCCTCCCGAGATGATTGAGCCTATCAGCCTGCAAAGGCGGTGGAAACCCGCCGAAGGTAGGGAGGGCTAAGCGACCAAGGCGCCCATTTTGGCTGCGATTGCCCGCAACCGTGCCTCATCCGCCGCGTCGCGCTGCTTCCTCGACGCGACCAGACAGGCCTGCGACTTGAGGATGGTGCCGTCGCCCAGCACCTTGAGGTGGTTGGCGCGCAGCGTCGAGCCGGTGGTGGTGATGTCGACGATGACGTCCGCCAGGCCGGCGGCCGGCGCGCCTTCGGTGGCGCCGAGGCTTTCGACGATGCGGTAGACCTGGATGCCGTGCTTGAGCGAAAAGAACTGCTGCGTCAGCCGCCAATATTTGGTGGCGATCCTGAGCCGCCGGCCGTGGCGCTGGCGGAAATCGGCGGCGACATCGTCAAGATCGGCCATGGTGTCGACATCGAGCCAGATGTCGGGCACGGCCACCACGACGTCGGCATTGCCGAAGCCGAGGCGCGCGACGATCTCGGCGCGCGCTTCCCAGTCGGCGAGATTCTCGCGCAAAAGATCCTCGCCGGTGATGCCGAGATCGACCGACCCTTGCCCGATCTCGCCGGCGATCTCGGACGCGGACAGGAAGGCCACCTCGACATTGTCGAGGCCGTCGATACGCGCGCGGTATTTGCGGTCGTCCTCGGGCAAGGTAACGGCCAGCCCTGCCTTGGCCAGCACTTCGAGCGACTGTTCCTTGAGTCGGCCTTTCGACGGGATCGCCAGCGTGATCATTTGGCATTCTCCCGCAAGGCTTCGATCCGGTCGAGCCAGACCGAAAAACCGACGCCGGGAATCGGCTTCTTGGCGCCAAGCAGCGTCAGCAGCCGGTCGTAGCGGCCGCCGCCGACAAGCGGGCGATCGCCTCCCTGGACAGCGATCTCGAAGACGAGGCCGGTGTAATAGTCGAGCGGGCGGCCGAAAGCGGCATCGTAGCGGATCTGCGCCGAGGACAGCCCATGCGCCTCGATCGCCTTGGCGCGGGCGGAGAAATTCTCCAGCGCCGGCCCCAGCGACAGGCCGGCATCAGCGGCGAATTTTTCCAGCGCCGCGGTCGCGCCGCTGAGCGCGACGTCGATCTCGAGAAAACCCTTCAACGCCGAGAAGGCGTCATCGGAGAGCCGCACGCTGCGCAACTGTGCTTTCTCGATCAGCCGGCGCGCAATGTCGGCCGGCGAGCGGCCGCCGGAAGCCGACAGCCCGGCCTGCTCCATGCCTTCGGCAATGTGCGCGGCGAGGCCTTCCTGATCGCCGTCGAGCACCAGCAAGGCGACGGGACCGGAGAGCTGGCTGTTGCGCGGCGGGTTGGCGAGATCGGCAAGGGCCGCTTCCAACATCGGCGCCGAACCGAAGGCGCGGGCCAGCCGCATGCGCCAGCCGCGCGGCAGGCCGAGCGCGGCCAGCACCGCCTCGAACAGGGTCTGGTCGCCAAGCGTGATGGCGAGGGGCCGTCCCGGCAGCACCAGCGACAGCAGCGCATGCGCCTCGGCCAGCGAACGGGCATCGGCGGCGGCGATGTCAGTGTCGCCGAGATCCTCGATGCCGGCCTGGAAGAACTCGTTGCCACCCTCACGGCGCTGGCGGAACACCTCGCCCAGGTAAGAATAGCGGCGCGGCGTGCCGGCCTGGCTGGCGATGTGGTCGAGGCAGACCGGAATGGTGAATTCGGGCCGCAGGCACAGCGTCTTGCCGGTCTCGCTCTCGGTCAGGAAGATGCGCCGGCGCAGGTCTTCGCCCGCCATATCGAGGAACGGATCGGCCGGCTGCAGCACGGCGACTTCGACCGCGTGCGTATCGCGGGCGGCGAAGAGTTTCGCGATG
>NZ_RZSB01000703.1:0-3183 GCF_004023285.1 Mesorhizobium sp. M2A.F.Ca.ET.067.02.1.1 | reverse complement strand
GAGGTGCAATGACCGTGCCGCTGCCGATGGACACGCCGGGGCCGATCACGGCGCCCGCTTCGATGATCGCCCCTTCCTCGATATGGGCGGATGGATCGATAAAGGCATGCGCCGAGATGCCGGTTTCTCCGGTCATTGGTCCCGGAGTCGCGGCGTGCGGAAACAATAGGCGCCCGACCATCGCGAAAGCCTGTTGCGGACGAGGATGCATGAGCACCGCGATCCCTGGCGGCGCCTTGGTCGCAAAATCGGCGGGGCACAAGACCGCGGCAGCCCTCAGCGACTGCATCAGCGCGAAATTGCGCTTGCCGTCGACAAAGACGAGCGCGCCGTCACCGCCCTCATTGGCGGGAGCCAGCGCTTCGATGGCAATTTCAGCCTGCGCGGCATCAAGCAGGCTGGCGCCGGTCAGATTCGCGACCTCGCCAGCCGTATACCGGCGTGAAGGCGCGAAGAACACCGGATCGGTCATTCCAGAAGCAATATCCAGCTGGGTCGGCACAGTCCACTCCGGGCCGTCAACCGGCCCGGAACCATTGCAACCACGAAATTAGAAGCGGGTCGCGATACCGAAGTTGAATTCCTGCACATCGTCGGTCGACTCTTTCTTGACCGGGATCGCATAGTCGATGCGGATCGGGCCGAACGGCGAAGCCCACATCAGGCCGACACCCACCGAAGCACGGAGCTTCATGTCGGTCGATGCTTGAACGACACCAGGAGTGTCGACCTTGCTGCCGTACAGAGTTGCGGCATCAGCGAAAACGGCACCGCGCAAACCGAAACTCTCCGGGATCACCGGCAATGGGAATTGCGCTTCGGCCGAGGCATTGAAATAGGTAGTGCCACCAAGGTGGTCTCCAGTTGCGGTGTCAACGGGACCAATGCCACCATACTCAAAACCGCGGATCATGCGATCGTTGCTTTGGAACTGATCGAAAATGCGCAAACCATTATCGCCGTAGCCTGCAATGTAGCCGGCGCCGCCAGATACGAGACCGACAAGGTCAAGCTGCTCCGACAATGTCTGATAGACACTTGCTCGGCCAGTCACTTTCACCCATTTCGCATCGCCGCCAAGACCGGCGAACTCGGTCGTGCCGGTAACGAAGAGACCCTCATGCGGGTTCTTCATGTCGTCGATCGTGTTGTAGGTAAGACCCAAGCTGACCGAGGACTTCAGCCACGAGCCCTCATCGATGGCTTCTATGATGGCCTGCGAAAGATTGCAGTCGCCTTCTACGCCGTCATTGTTGTTGTCACAATCATTGAACTCGTACTTTTCCTGCGAGATGTTGTAGGCAAGCTGCGTCGAAATGTTGTCGGTAATCGGCAGACCGAACCGGACGGTCGCGCCGGTGGTGTCTGTATTGTAGTGATCGTACTCGCGGGTCGACTTGTAGATGTCGAAGCCCGCAGCAATGCGCCGGCCGAGGAAGTAAGGCTCGGTGAAGGAAAGAGCGAAGTCGCGCGAATTCTTGCCGCCGCCGGCCGACAGCTTGATGTACTGGCCGCGGCCGAGGAAGTTGCGCTCCGTGATCGAGCCCTCGATGGAAGGACCGGGCGTGTCGCCGCCGGTCGAATAACCAGCGCCGACCGAGAATTCGCCGGTCGACTTCTCAACCACGGTGACCACGAGCACGACCTGGTCCGGCGCCGAGCCCGGAACCGTCGAGATGTCGACGGACTGGAAGTAATCAAGGCCTTCCAACCGCTTCTTCGCGCGCTGGATGAGGACCTGGTTGAAGGCGTCGCCCTCGCTGACATCGAATTCGCGACGGATGACATAGTCGCGCGTGCGGTCGTTGCCGCGGATTTCGATGCGCTCGATATAGGCCTTGGTGCCCTGGTCGATGGTGTAGACGACCGAAATGGTGTGGTTCTCGAAATTGCGGTCGCCGCGCGGCGTCACCTGGGCGAAGGCATAGCCTGAGCCCGCGACCTTCTCGGTCAACGCGACGATCGAATCCTCGACGTCCTTGGCGTTGTAGACATCGCCCTTGTGGGTTTCGACAGTCGATTCCAGCGCCTTGGAATCGACCTCCGGAATGGTGCTTTCCACGCTGACGTCGCCAAATGTGTAGCGGTCGCCTTCCTGCACGGTGATGGTGACCGTGTATTTGTTGGTGGCGTCGTCAAGCTCGCCGACGGCCGAGACGACCTGGAAGTCGGCATAGCCATGATTGTAGTAGAAGCGGCGCAGCAGTTCCTGGTCGGCGCGCAGCTTGTCCTCGTCATAGACGTCGTCGCGCAGCACGAAGGACAGCCAGGACGAACGCTTGGTGTTGATGACATCGGACAGGCGGCGGCTGGAATAGGCGTGATTGCCGACGAAATTGATCGCCGCGATCTGGGTGCGGCCGCCTTCGTTGATGTTGAAGACCACGTTCACGCGGTTGTCGCCGAGGTCCATGATCTGCGTGGTCACGGCGGCGTCGTCGCGGCCAATTCGCTTGTATGCCGACTTGATCGCCTCGACATCGGCATCCAGCGCCTGCTGCGAGAAGGTCGCGCGCGGCTTCAGCTGGATACCCATCTGAAGCGCGTTGTCCTTGATCTTCTTGTTGCCCTGGAACAGGACCTGGTTGACGACCTTGTATTCGGAAACCTTGACCACCAGGCTCGAACCGACCTGGTTGATCTGGACGTCCGAGAACAGGCCGGTGCCGAACAGCGCCTTGACGGCATCGTCGATATCGGAGCTGGAGAAAGGCTTGCCCGGCTTGATCGAGATGTAATTGCGGATGGTCTCGGCATCGACGCGCTGGTTGCCGCTGACCTCGACACGCGAGATGACCGCTGCCTCGGCCACCGAGGTGGCAGCGAACTGCACTGCGAGCGCGCCTGGCAGGACCAGAGCGGCGGACAGAGCCGCCGCGGAAGCGGCGCTCAGAAACTTGGATGCTGCCTTCATCGGGCTTTTGTACCTTTTTCTCGTAGTCCCCACGGCGAGAAAACCGGACGTGCGGTATTTTCCCTTACCGTATTAACCGGATTTTCCCTACACGCAAGGCTCCCGGTTAATTTGTATTTACTTAACCGTACCGCGTGGCTTTCGCGTCACGCATATCCCCACGCATGGTAAACGGCATCTCAATATCACCGGCGCTGAAGCCAAATTTCTTCATGATTTCAGCACCCAAACAGATCATTCCAAAAAACGAAGCCCATGAAGCCGAGCAC
>NZ_RZSB01000702.1:0-3185 GCF_004023285.1 Mesorhizobium sp. M2A.F.Ca.ET.067.02.1.1 | reverse complement strand
TTCTTACGGCGAACCGGTTTCCACTTCGCCTGAAAATGCGCTGGCGCCCTCCCTTGCCCTGCGGGCACAGGCTGGCTCGCGCGGCGCGCCGGACGAGGGGGCCGTCGAGGCGCCTGCCTTCGTCATCGTCGGCGAAAGCGCGGCCGACACCACGGCGCGCGAAGCGCTGCTCGACCGCGCCATGGGGCCGAAGCGCAAGAAGAAGTCGTCCGAAAAGCTGCGGCGCGGCCGCCGGCCCTCGGAGGGACTGGCCTTCGTCGCCCGCGATGCGTCGGGCGTGGTCGTCGGCACGGTGCGGCTTTGGGATGTGAGGCTGGGCGAGGGCGGTCCGGCAGCGCTTCTGCTTGGCCCGCTGGCGGTCGAGCCTGGCTTGAAGAGCGGCGGCATCGGCTCGGCGCTGATGCGGCATGCGATCGCCGAGGCCGCGCGGCTCGGCCATGGCGCGATCCTGCTCGTCGGCGATGCGCCCTATTACGGACGGTTCGGCTTCTCGGCCGACCGCACCGGAACGCTTGCCATGCCTGGCCCCTACGAGCGGCACCGGCTTCTGGCATTGGAGCTGAAGGACGGCACGCTGGATGGCGTCAAGGGCACGATCAAGGCCGCCGGCCGCAAGATCAAGGGGCAGGCGCCGGGCTTTGTCGCCTGACGCCTACTATTCGACAGAAACAAGGCCGCCCGATGGGCGGCCTTGTTTCTTGCGAACGATCAGCCGAGCAGCTGGCTGAGCGCCATGGCGACCGTCATGTCGCCTTCGACCTTTAGCTTGCCGGCCATGAAGGCCATGGTAGGGTTGAGGTCGCCGGCGATCAGCGAATCCAGATCGTCGAGCGACAGCTTCACGGTGCAGTCGGTCGGCGCATCGGTGGTCGAGACGGTCGCACCGTCGATGACGATGACGCCGTCGCCGCCGGTGTCGAACTTGACCGAATGCTCGAAGCCCGCGCTTGCCACGCGCGACCTGATCTTGTCGGCAATCTCCTGAACGCCCATGGCTGTTCTCCTCGTTGGTTGCGTTGACGCGCACCGGCGCTTGGCCGCTGGGCGAGGTAGATGCGCCGCGCCTGCGCGGTCGCCTGTCACCGCGCATATAGCTTCGAGTTGACGTAAACGTCAACGCGGTCACCATGCGTCATGTCGCAACAGGGGTAAGCGCGGCTAGGCATCCGTGCCGGGCGATCAATGCTCCGGCGCGGCCTTGAACGCCTTGGTCATTGCCGCCGCGGTTTCCCCGGCGCCCCTGCGACGGCGCAGCGCGTTGTCCCGGATATCGTCCTTGGAGAGGAAGTTGACCTGGTCGATCAGCACGTCGTGCACCAGCTCGACGCCAATGCGGGTGTTGATGGTATCGCGGATCGACTTGCGGAAGGCGTCGAGATCGATCGATTCCTTCTTCGTGAAATCGATCTGCGGATTGGAATAGAGATAGGAATAGACTTGGTCGGTCATCAACGCCTGCGCCGGCACCGACAGCTTCTTCATCTGCTCCGGCTCGATCGTGTAGACGAGCTTGGTGAGGAAATAGCCGTCGATCGTGCCATCGCGCAGCAGCGGCACCGAGATCATGTCGGTCTTGACGTAGTCGAGGCCGCCCAGCATCGGCTTCGGCGGTTCGGCCGCGCCGCGTTGGCTGGCCGCCTGGAAGGAATAGAAGACCGCGCCCAGCGTCACGGCGCAAATCCACAGCGCGGCGGCGACAAACTTTATCACCGGGTCTTTCCTTGCGCCCAGATCATCTCCATCAGGCTCGGGCCATGCCGAACTCGGCGGCCGAATAGGTGCCGTCCGTATCGGCGCGCTGGATGGCGTTCCTCAGAAGCGTGGCGACCTCGTTGACGGCGTTGAGATGGGCAAGGATCGCCGCTTCGTTCTTGGCCAGCTTCTGGCGCAGCCGCAAAAGGCCCTCGCGATGCTGCTCGAGGAACTCGATCTCGTTGGCGCCCTTGAGCGCCCGGTTGAGCTCGTAAAGATACCGGCTCTTGCGCGCGTTCGAGGCCTTGAGGTCATAGGCCGTTCCACTGCGGATGCCGGCTGTCTCCTCGTCCACGACTTCCTCGATGCGGCCGATGATGGCGGCGAGGTTGCCGGGTCGTGCGGCGGCAGGCGCGTCCGATGCATTGGCGCGAGCGGGAAGGTTGTAAAGGTCCGTCTGGTCGGCCATGTAGGTCCCTAGATATTGATGTCCATTTTTATGGTTGTGTCGTCGCCGGTCATCGACCGTGCGGCCTTGCGCTCAAGCTCCTCGACCATCGAGGTCGAAAGCCTGGTTTGCTGGTCTATCTCGGTTTTCTGCGGTCCGCCGGCAACGGGGCCGACCGGCACCTTGCGCTTGCCATCCAGATAATGGTCGGCAAGCATGGATCGGGCGATGCCGATGCCCCCATGCGCGGCCATGACATCGGCTACCTTCTCGGCGAGCTGCGACTTCCACATGTCGCCGGCCAGGCCCTTGCCGTAAACGCCCTCCGCGTCCTTGGGCATCATGTTCTGGATGAAGGTCGTCAGCACCATCGCCTCGAAGCGCTGGAACTTCTTCGCGGGATTGGCGGCTTCCACCTTGTCGGCAGTGGCGCGCGAGAGCACGGAGCCGGCATCGACCGTGGCGGACTGATCGACAGAGAACGGTGCCGAAGTGCCATTCGCCCTTCTTGCGAGCGCCGCGCGCGCGGCTTCGACATCGGCCGGCTCCGCTGCGCGGGCAACGTCCATGACGATGTCGCTGGGTGGGGAAATGGCCAAGAAAGTCCGCCCTTTGCCGGTTTTGTTATCCGCAACATGACTGAACAAGCTTGTGGCAGGCTTGCGGGAAAAAGGGCGACGGAATGCCGATGTTGGATCGGTTGTCTGCTCGCGCTTCGAGTGGCATTCCCCACGCGATGTTCTGCTGATGTCGCCTTTGGGGCCGCAAGCCGACGGTCTGTTTACAAGACGAATTCGAGGTTTTGATCGGTAGCTCGGCGCATCTCGTCCAAAATAGTCGCCTAGCTCTGTGTGGTCGTGCCGAAGATGACGGCGGCTATTCTCGGCTCAGACTCAATTTGAGAATCGAAACACCCTACCCATTTCGTTAGGCATCATGAAAATCTCCTCCGCCTGGGAGAAGCCGGCGTCCGTGCCCATGCCGAGCCATGTGCCGACCGTCTCCGGGAAATCGGCAAGTCGCATGTGCCTTTCCATCGAAGCGA
>NZ_RZSB01000701.1:0-3192 GCF_004023285.1 Mesorhizobium sp. M2A.F.Ca.ET.067.02.1.1 | reverse complement strand
GGACGCCGGCGTCAAGGACCTCTCCGACCTGCACAAATTCGCCGACAAGTTCGGCAAGAAGATGTATGGCATCGAGCCGGGCTCCAACCAGCTGATGATGGACGCCATCGCCGATCCGCAATTCGGCCTTGACGGCTGGCAGGTGGTCGAGTCGAGCGAAGCCGGCATGCTCTCGGAGGTCGGCTACGAGATCAAGGAGAAGCAGTTCATCGTCTTCCAGGGCTGGGCGCCGCGTCCGATGAACACGATGTACGACTTCAAGTATCTGACCGGCGGCGACAAGTTCTTCGGTCCGAATTTCGGCGCCGCCACCGTGACCACCCAGGTGCGCAAGGGCTACCTGCAGGAATGCTCGAACGTCGCGCAGTTTCTCAAGAACCTTGCCTTCGACATCGACATGGAAAATGTCGGCATGGGTTATCTGATCAACGATGGCATGAAGCCGGAAGACGGTGCGCTGAAGTCGATCACCTTGCACAAGGATCGCCTCGACGCCTGGCTGGCCGGTGTCACCACCTTCGACGGCAAGCCCGGCCTTGCCGCGGTCAAGGAAAAGCTCGGACTGTGAGCCAGGCAGCCCCGGAGCTGACGGTTCAGGACATCGAGCAATCCACCTGGGCCTCCCGCAAGCGGATTGTCGATGTCGGCGGCCTCGACCTAGCCTATGTCGAGGTCGCCGGTTCGGAGCCGCCGCTTGTCCTGGTGCATGGCTTCACCGACACCAGCCGCAGTTTTTCGCTGCTGGCCCCGCATCTTTCCGGGCGCCGGCTGATCATGCCGGATCTGCGTGGCCACGGTGCCTCAAATGCGGGCGAGGGGTGCAGCGTCGCCGATTTCGCTGACGACATTGCCGGGCTGATCCGGCGCTTGCGGCTGGACCGACCGGTTGTCGTCGGACACTCGCTTGGCGGCATGGTGTCGATCGCGCTGGCCGCACAATATCTGAACGTGATCGGAGGGCTGGTCATCCTGGCCAGCACGCTGAAGCCCGATTTCGGATCGCATCACCAACTGATCGACGGCGTGGCGGCCCTGCGCGACCCGATCTCGCCGTCCGATCCGTTCTATGACTGGTGGCATGCCTGCCAGCCGGGCGTGCCGCAGGCATTTCTCGCCGGTCTCGCGCAGGACGCCTCCGCGATTCCGGCGGCGCGCTGGCGCCCATTCTCGAAGAGATCCGCCGCACCGATCTGACCACCGCGGCGCGGGCCGTGCGGGTCCCGACGCTGATCATCGCCGGCGGGCGCGATCCGCTTTTCGGCGAAGCGCACCAGCGGGCGCTGGTCCAGGCAATTGCCGGATCGCGTCTGGTCTGGGCGCGGGACTGCGGCCACAACCCGCATTGGGAAGACCCGGCCTTTGTCGCCAAGCCAATAGCCGGCGTCCTGTCAGCCGAGTGACTGCCGCAGGATCCTGTTGCGATAGACGCCGGCAGGACAAAAGGGGGATCGCCTTCGCTCGAAAATTCAAGAACGACTGCCACTATTCCTTCAGCGGCTTGATCCTCTCGAACCCCACCTCGCTCTGCGCGCTCGTCCCCTCATCATACCGCCGCGCCAGCACCGCCTGCAGGTCCGGTGAATAGAGCGCGGTGAAGGTATCGATGACGTTGCCCGTGCTGCCGGTGATCGTTTCGCCGACCACGAGCACATTATACTTGCAGTCGCCGAGCCTGTAGGTGTCCTTGCCTTTGACGGTGAGCGCCAGCGTCTCGGTGCTCTGCGGCGTCTTTTTCGAAGACAGCCGCACGAATTCGGTCTTGCTCTTGGCGCCCGCCTTCAGCGGGAACAGCTTCTTCAAGTCGCCGAGCGGGATCATCGACAGCCGCCCGGTGTCGCTGTCGCGGAACACCTCGATCAGCCCGGCATAGAGATACTGCGTCTGCGGCGAATCCGATTGATATTTGTTGGCGACCGCGACCATGCCGCCGGGCGCCGGCCGGAACTCGCTGCTTATGCCGGGTTTTTCGAGCACGAAGCCGGCTTTTGCGGATTTGGCGTCGACGCAGTCTGCGGCCTGCGCGCCGCCGGCGAAGCCGAGCATGGCGAGCACCATGCCGGTTGTAAGGGCCTTCACGCCTTCCTCCCCTGGGTGCATGTACCAGAGCAATGACAGACCGCCGTCGCCCTGTCGACCCAGGAGCTTTCATGCCTTGGCATGAATAAAGCATGTCTCCCGAAAGTGGGAACCGGTTTCGGGATAAAGACATGCGTAAAATAAGAACCTAAAGCGCATGGAGCGAATCTGAAAGATCGCGACGCGCTTTAGTCTCCAGGCGCCGGCTGGGCATTGAACTGGACGAGGCGGGTCGAGAATGTTTAATCGGGTAACGATGAAACGTCCCTCGCCAGCAACCATCTCGCGCCGTCTGCTCTTCGCCCGGATGGGTGGCCTCGTTGCGGCCTGCGCTCTGCCTCGCGTCGCCTTCGGCCAGACCGGAAAGCGCATCCAGCCGATCGACGCCACCTTCCTCTTCGTCGCCGATATCCATGCCTGCCGCATGGCGAGCGGCCTCAGCCCCAATTGCCTGCAGGAAGGCAAGACCGATGCAGCACTTCTGCGCAATGTCGCGGCCTTGAACGCCATTGCCGACAAGAAGTGGCCGGCCGAGATCAACGGCGTCTCCACCGGCCTGCATTCGGCCGGCACCCGCATCGGCACGCCGCTCGGCCTCGTCACCGGCGGCGACATCACCGATGATGGCGGTGGCCAGGTCACCGAGCCCATCGAAGGCACGCAGCTTCTGCAGTTCTCCCAGCGCTACCAGGAAGGCATCGGGCCGGATCGCGTCCACATCCCGGTCTATGTCGGGCTCGGCAATCACGATCTCGACCAGAACGGCTCGCCGCCGCATGTAGATTGGTATCGCCGCGAATTGCGAGATTATGTCGAGGTCAACCATCGCCCGGGCGTGTTCTTCAAGCCACCGGTGCCGGCAACCGAATATGATGTCGATACCGACTGCTATTCCTGGGACTGGGGCGGCCTGCATCTCATCCAGACGCACCGCTTCGCCGGCGACACCGGCCATGGCGCGCCGAGCAGCCTGCCCTGGCTGAAGCAGGACCTCGCCACCTATGCCGGCGACGGCCGTCCCGTGGTCATCTTCCAGCATTATGGTTGGGACACTTTCTCGACCGAGCGCTGGGATCCGATGAAACGCACCTATGACGACGATGGTTCAGGCCGCCC
>NZ_RZSB01000700.1:0-3192 GCF_004023285.1 Mesorhizobium sp. M2A.F.Ca.ET.067.02.1.1 | reverse complement strand
CTACGAGACCAGGCGACATAACGCGGCTCGTTGCGCCGCGCAGATCGTGCCAGGCGGCGCGACTACTTCGAGCGTGCCCCATAGGCGGCAAGGAACGCTTCGACCGAGGCATCGGCGTGGCGCTCAAGGTCGGCTTTCGAGCGCGGGTTGCTTCCGGTGAACATCGCTTCGTTCATCGGAATCCAAAGCAGCATTCCAAAGAAATGGCTGGCCGCCAAACGGGGATCGCCGGTCTGCAACAAGCCTCGGCTGGTTAGCTTTTCAAAGCACTCCGCCACCGAGGCAAGCATGCGCTCAAAACCTTTGTCGTACCAGCTACGGCCAAGCTGCGGCATTCGATCGGCATTGGCGATAATCAGACGCCGGAGCTTCAGCAACTCGTCGTTCATCAGCGTCGTGGTCAATCGCCGGGCAAGCTGCTGCAGGCCGCCCTCCAGGAATTTTGCCTCGGAAAGCAGCATCGTCACGGACTCGACAACGTCGTTGACCTGAGAAGCGGTGGACTCCACGACTTCGGTGAAAAGCGTCTCCTTGTCCGTGAAATGCTTGTAGACAGTCTGCTTCGAAGCGCTCGCCCTGGTGGCGATCTCCTCCATGCTGGTCCCATCGTAGCCCTTGGCGATGAAGGCGGCGGTCGCCGCCTCGATGATCTCACGATCCTTACGGGCCGATCTGGTCTCAACAGCAATTTTCATAGCGCCCCTCTATCAGTACTAGACGGTACCGTTCCCGTATGATAGCCATCGAGACGGTACTAGACTGACTAGTACCCGTCAATGAAACGGAGGTTTCAACCCGATGACCCAAATGCTATTCCTCAATCTGCCGGTGCGCGATCTGCAGCCAGCGACCAAGTTTTATCTCGCGATCGGCGGCACGCTCAACCCGCAGTTCTCGAACGACCAGGCCAGCTCGATCATGTTCTCCGATTCGATCGGGGTCATGTTGCTGACGCACCAGCACTACAGCCAGTTCACAGCCCGTGCGATAGGCGATGCCAAGCGCGAGAGCCAAATGCTGATCGCGCTGACCGTCGACAGCAAGGACGCGGTCAACGCGGTCATCGAGAAAGGTGTTGCAGCGGGCGGCCGCGCCGATCCCAACCCGGCACAGGATCTCGGCTTCATGTTCAACCGTCACATAGAAGACCCGGATGGCAATGTCTGGGAGTTCCTGTGGATGAACCCCGCAGCCATGCAATAGACCGTCCGTATCGCCCTTTGCCGGGAACGACACCCTGGAAGCGGCGGGGCACCCGCCCCGTCGCTCCCGTGTTCGGGCCAAGCCCGCCATTGTCCTCGACTTGATATCTCGGTGCATGCCCCTGCGGCCGCCGGTCCGGCTGGCGCATTGCGGCGAGCTGGCGTAAGCATCGGCGCCTGCCCAATCCTGGGTGGAATCGCCGCAACCGCCAGCAGCCATGCTCCTTTCCGAAGCCCTTGCCGTTACCGCCGTCTTGTGCAGCGCGCTGAGCTCCATGTTCCTCAGCGAGCTCAAGGGGCGCGTTCCCCTGCTCCAGCTTGCCCGCTGGCAGATGCTCGCCACCTTCGTGATGACCGGCTCGGTGTCGCTGGCGATCGGCGGCTGGCAAACGATCGGAGGGAGGGAATTCTGGCTGCTCGCCGGATCGAGCTTCGCCGGCATCAGCATCGCCAGCACCACCTATTTCGCCACTATCTATTCGGTCGGCCCGCGGATCACGGCGCTGCTCTTCTCGCTCACCTCGCCATTTGCCCTGGCGCTCGGCTATCTCGTGCTCGGAGAAACCATCAGCCGCTGGCAGGCGCTGGGCGTGGCGCTGGTGCTTGCGGGCATCGTGCTTGCCATCGGCATGCCGCGGCGCTTCCTCAAGCGCGGCGAGCTGGCGCCGGCGATGCCGGTCGTCACCCCTTCCACCGTGCCGGTCAGCACCGTGCCCGGCCCGCCGCTCACCGGCCGCATGGGACCAGGCATCGTGCTTGGCGTCACGACAGCGCTCGGCCAGGCGATCGGCACCCTTCTGGCCAGGCCCGCCATGGCGGCCGGCGTCGAGCCGTTCACGGCCATGCTGCGTTCCGGCCTCGCCGTCATCCTGTTCATCGTGCTCACGGCAACGCCGTTCGGCAAGGGCAAAAGGGAGGCCGTGCAGTTCGGCACGGTCGGGCTCGCCGTGCTGTCCGCCTTCGTCGGCACCTCGATCGGCATGTCGTGCCTGATGGCCGCGTTGCGCACCGGCAATGTCGGCATCATCTCGACGCTATCCTCGATGACGCCGGTCATCATCCTGCCGATGGTGTGGCTGCGCAGCGGCCAAAGGCCGACCGCGGCCGCCTGGGCCGGCGCGCTGCTGGCCATCGTCGGCACGGCGCTGATCAGCGTGAGGTGACGCGTTCCGCTACCCGAAGATCTGATGCAATGCCACGCCAACCAGAATCAGCCCGGTCGCGATCTCCAGAAAGGTGGCCACACCGGCCGTGCTCGATCCCAGCCGTTCCAGCGCGGCTACCGACCCGCTGCGGAATAGCACCGCCAGCAGCACGACGATACCGAGCGTGATCGCGACGCCCACCATCATCGCGACAGCGAAGACAAGTCCGGCCCAGGGTATGCCGCGCGAAATGGCATAAGTCATGACGAACAGCGTCAGCGGGCAAGGGATCAGTCCAGCCATGAAGCCGACCGCTTCGCCCTCATGGACGTGATGACGATGACGGCCGCGCAGCGCGCGCCAGATTATCCACACGCCGATCAGGCCCAGCAGCCCACGGCTCAGCGTTTCCAGCGCGGGAGCGCGGCCGACGCTGCCCAGCGAGATCGAGACGAGGGGCAGCGCCAGCACCGCGATAAGCACCGCCAGCGTGATATGGGTGAAGGAAAGGGCGAGCGAGGCGAGCAATCCACGAGCCAATTTCACCTGCGAGCCGGCGATATAGGCGGCTAGCAGTGTCTTCGAATGGCCCGGCGTCAGCGCGTGAGCCGCCCCGAACACGACGCCCATCGGCAGGACCGCAAGGAGCGTAAGCCAGTTGCCGTCGCCGGCGAACGCCTTGAGGTGCTGCGCCACCGCCAGGTAAATCTCGCGTTGGTAGTCAAAGAGCGCTTGTATCATCCATGCGCGTGCTCGTGCTGGTGGCCTTCCGGCTCGGCCATGGCGAAGGGCAGGTCCTCGCTGTCCTGACCGGCCGCAAGTTGCAGCCTGGCGCTGAACTCATG
>NZ_RZSB01000006.1:0-48108 GCF_004023285.1 Mesorhizobium sp. M2A.F.Ca.ET.067.02.1.1 | reverse complement strand
GAATATGGAGACGGCTCCGCGCAAGGCGGCGCCTTCACGACCGACCGGCCGGGCGGATTCACGGTGGCCCAGATCGCCCTGATCGAGAGCTTGGCGCCGGCAATCTCGGCAGCGCTCGAACCGGCGGCGATGCGCCACTCCATGCAGAGCCTGCTGGAGGTCTATCTCGGACCGGACCTGCCGGCCGCGTCGTCGTCGGCGCGTTCCGGCGCGGCGCCACCACGGAGATCGACGCGGCGGTAATGGTCACCGACATCAGAGGCTTCACCGGCCTCTCCGAACGGCTGGCACCCGATGCATTGCTGGAGACGATGGGTATGCATTTCGAGATCGTGGTCGACGCCGCGCGCGCCGAGGGGGGCGACGTGCTGAAGTTCATCGGCGACAGTGTGCTGTCGATCTTTCCGACCGAGCAGGACGGACGCGGCGGCGCCTGCGGGCGCGCGGTGCGCGGCATCGGGCGCGCCTTCGACAAGGCGAAGACGACCCTGCCCGACCTGCCGTTCGTCGCGGCGCTGCATATCGGGCCGGTGGTGTACGGCAACATCGGCGGCGTCGACCGGCTCGACTTCACGGTGGTCGGCCCGACCGTCAACTTCGCCAGCCGGCTGGAAGGAATCGCCAAGACGCTCGATCGGCGGGCCGTGTGCTCGGCCGAGGTCGCGCGCTCGATGCCTGCGGATGCGGTGCGCAGCCTGGGCAGACACGTGCTGAAGGGCTTTGCTGAGACGCAAGAGGTGTTCGAGCTGGTCACGGCTTGAGGCATTGGCGGCCAAGAAGCCGGAACTCGCTCGCGCCTGGATCTACGCCAGGCTTATCATCTTCCTGATCGCCGAACGCAGCGCCGGGCAAGTCCCGGACTCTTCCCTCTCTGGGCGCCAGCCGAACAGCGGCCAGCCCCTCGCGATGGCGCCTCGTCAAGCTGGCTCTAAGAAACGTCAGATCAGGCGGCTCTCGTGTTCGGCAAGGACGGAAGCATGTCTCTCATCCTGCCGAATTCGGATGATGCGCCGGTGCCGTTTGCGTGGGAGCTGTTGCTGGCCATTGCCAACCACTGCGACGATCCTGAATGGGTTTCGGCAACGATCGCCAGTAGTTCAGGTCGATCGCAGTAGGAGCCCTCAAGATCGTCGGCTTCTCCTGAGCTAAGCTTACATCTCCCATCCATTCCTTTATCTTTGCTGCCGCCCTCGGTTTTACGCGTTCTGCCGGACGGCGCTTTGCATCAATGACCCGCCCGCACCACTCACGCCCTTGCCGTGACCGTGTTGGTCATGACGGCGGCAGCTTATTCCGCCCGGCCTTTCGTCCGCGTCCTTCGGGACGAACAGCAACAGACGAAAGGAAAAAGACGATGGGACTCGATATGTATGGCTTCGCCACGGAGGAGAAACCTTGCTCTCCAGTGGATTTCACCGTGAGCGAGATGACCGAAATTCACTACTGGCGGAAGCATCCCAACCTGCATGGTTGGATGAGGCAGCTGTACCGGGCCAAAGGCGGCACGGAGGAAAGCTTCAACTGCACCAATGTGCAGCTCACAGCTGACGATCTATGGCAGCTCGAAGCCGACATCAAAGCAGATCGTTTGCCTCATACCGAAGGCTTCTTCTTCGGCGAATCGGATGGCACTGAGATGACAGATGATCTCAAATTCGTGGCCAAGGCGCGCGATGCCCTGGCGCAGAACCGGACGGTCTACTACTCATCATGGTGGTGATGACCGTCCTCGGCGAAGCCCGTCTGCCCGATGGGCTTCGCTGATACGCTGCGCAGTCAACTTTGAAGTAGACAGGGCGCGCCCCTTGCGGGTCAGGCTCTAGGCGCCCGCCCCGAGCCGCGGCTGCGTCTCGGCCCATCCGGGTTTCGATCCTTCGCGCAGAGCCAAGAGTGGCGCCGTTGCAATACGGAAAATCTTCCTGCAATCCAGAGGGCGCATGGTCCTAGAAACCGCTATTCATTTGTGTATCCATTGGCTACACTCCAGCGCCATGAAGGATGCCGGTCTCCGCATACGGGTTCAGCGCGAACTGCGTGAGAAATTCCTGGATGCCTGCCGGGCACAAGACAAGTCCGCCGCCCAGGTTATCCGCGAATTTATGCGCGTGTATGTCGCCGATAGCGGGCCGGGCAACGACGACGTGAAACGGGGGGAGCGCCCCACGCGCCGGGGAGCGTAGAGGGTGATTACCGACTATCATTCCAAATACATTGCCGTTGATCTCACGCGCCGCCGCTCTTCCGATAGCGGCGAGCGGCTCGCCGTGGCTGTGGCGGGCGCGCAGGTCGATATGAACCCACACCAGGTTGATGCGGCGCTCTTCGCGTTCGCGTCTCCACTTTCTAAGGGGGCATTGCTGGCCGACGAGGTCGGGCTCGGCAAAACGATCGAAGCAGGACTGGTAATCTCACAGCGGTGGGCAGAGGGAAAGCGACGCATACTCATCATCGCTCCATCCAACCTTCGCAAGCAGTGGCATCAGGAGCTGAACGAAAAGTTCTTTATCCCTTGCACCATACTTGAGTCGAAATCGTACAACGCTGCCATCAAGTCAGGCCACGTCAGGCCTTTTGATTGCCCCGATAGCGTAGTGATTTGCTCGTATCAGTTTGCGCGTTCCAAGGATATAGACGTGCGTTCCCATCCATGGGACTTGGTAGTGATTGATGAGGCCCACCGGCTTAGAAACGTCTACAAACCGGCAAACGTGATTGCGAACACGCTCAAGGGCGCGCTCGCCGAGCGGAACAAATTGCTACTTACCGCGACGCCATTGCAGAACTCGCTCCTTGAGCTTTTCGGCTTGGTGAGCTTCATCGACGAACGTGCTTTCGGCGACCTGAAGAGCTTCCGCGAGCAGTTCGCCAATCTGTCTCAGGAGCGTACTTTTGAACTTCTGCGCGAGAGGCTGAAGCCGATTTGTCATCGCACTTTGCGGAGGCAAGTTACAGCCTATGTCCCCTATACGAAGCGCCACGCCATCCTTGAGGAGTTCAGCCCTGACGAGGCGGAAGACCGCCTCTACAATTTAGTGACGGAGTATTTGCAGCGGGACAATCTTCAGGCGCTTCCAGCCAGCCAGCGCTCCCTGATGACACTCGTGCTGCGGAAGTTGCTGGCATCATCGACCTTCGCAATTGCGGGCGCGCTATCATCCATCTCCAACAGGCTTCAGAGCCGACTCGATAAGAGCAGACCGCCTCAATCCCTCACGGAGCAGCTTGACGACGACTACGAGGCCCTTGAGCAGACAGCGGAGGAGTGGCCGGATGACGATCAGGAGGAGCAGCTTACGGCGGCTGACCAGAGAGCACTAGAGATCGAGATCGCCGAACTACGGGAATTTGCAGCTCTTGCTACGTCGATCGAGCAGAATGCCAAGGGACACGCCCTGCTAAAGGCGTTGGAGGTCGGCTTCTCGAAAGCGCGGGAGTTCGGCGCGGAGGAAAAGGCGATCATTTTCACTGAGTCGCGCCGTACTCAATCCTACTTGCTGCGTGTCCTTGCAGACAGCCCGTTCGCCGATCGGATCGTGCTGTTCAATGGCATGAACACAGATGAAGAATCCAAAGCGATCTATAAGGAATGGCTGAGCCGTCACGAGGGCTCGGATCGAGTGACCGGTTCAAAGACAGCGGATATGCGCTCCGCTCTTGTCGATTATTTCCGTGAGCGCGGAAGGATCATGATCGCGACGGAGGCTGGCGCGGAGGGCATCAACCTTCAATTCTGTTCAATGATCGTGAATTACGACCTTCCATGGAACCCTCAACGCATTGAGCAGAGGATTGGCCGTTGCCATCGGTATGGCCAGAAACACGACGTGGTGGTCGTCAACTTTCTGAATCAGAAGAACGAGGCGGATCAGCGGGTCTACAAGCTTCTTTCTGAGAAATTTCAGTTATTCGAGGGCGTGTTTGGCGCAAGCGACGAAGTGCTTGGCGCGATTGAATCAGGTGTGGATTTTGAGAAGCGCATTGCTGACATTTATCAGCAATGTCGTCAAACAGATGAGATCAAAGTTGCGTTCGATCAGCTTCAGCACGAATTGAATTTGGAAATAAACGAGGCGATGACTCACGCCCGCCGGAAACTTTTTGAGAATTTTGATGATGAGGTTCGCGAAAAGCTGCGCGTTCGCAATCAAGACACTAACTTGCACCTCAATCGCTTCGAGCAGCAGTTGATGAAACTCGCGGCTCATGAACTAGCAGGCCAAGCCGAGTTCATCGACTCGTCTTCATTCCGCCTCAACCTCGTACCGAGCTGGGTCACTAGTGAAGGGGTTCCGACGGGCCTATATGAGCTACCGCGTCGAACCGGCGAGGCGCATCTGTTTCGGGTTCAACACCCGCTTGGCGAAGCCATCATCGACCGCGCGAAAACCCGCGAGCTTCCGGCGGCCGAGCTTGTCTTTAATTATAGCAACCATGAAGGCCGGGTCTCCCAGATCGAGCCGCTCGTTGGCAAATCGGGCTGGCTGGCTGCGTCCCTTCTGACAGTGGATGCTCTCGGCCAGAGCGAAGATCATCTAATGCTGGCAGCTGTAGGAGATGACGGAAGTTTCCTGAGCGACGAGGCCGCGACACGTCTGCTGACCATTTCTGGCTCCGTGGGCCCTCCGGCTTCACTGCCCGAGTCGATAGCGCCCCTTCTCGGCGAGTCGATCGGAGCTCAGCAAACCCGAATCCGCCGAACCATATCAGAGCGCAACGCACGCTTCTTCGAGCAGGAGGCCGATAAGCTGGATGGCTGGGCCGACGATCTTAAAGTTGGCCTGGAGCGCGAAATTAAGGAGATCGACCGTCAGATTAAGGAAGCCCGGCGGGCAGCAACAACGGCTTTAACTCTTGAAGAAAAGCTCGCAGGCCAGAAGGCGGTCAAGGCGCTCGAAGCTGAGCGAAACAGCAAGCGGCGAACGCTCTTCGACGCGCAAGACCGGATCGATGGTCAGCGCGCGGAGCTCATCGCAAACATTGAGAGCAAACTGGAGCAGCGTATCGCAGAAGAGAAGTTATTCGTAGTTCGATGGAGCGTGACCTGATGGTTGATCGCCCCGTCGAGATACTGGCTCTACCGCCGAAGCTTCATGCGCTATTCGACGGTCACATTACCAAGAAGGCAAATGGCGACCCCGAACAAAATGAGCGCGATTTTCTCAGCCGCGCGCTGTCCGCGTTCGCTGCGCATAAACTTGGCGGAGCGACGATACCAGAGGCAGCGCAGGCGATTGTTGATGGCGGAGGAGATGGCGGGATTGATGGCGTCTATTTTTCTCCTGCCAACAACACGCTCTGGCTCGTTCAGGGAAAATACATTCATGCCGGATTGACCGAGCCCGATCTGGGCGACGTCACCAAATTCAAGGCCGGGGTGGAATTTCTGCTCGATGGGAAGTTTGATGCCTTTGGAGCGAACCCTGCTTGGAAGAAATTGCTTCCGAATATCGCTGCGTACCTCAAGAACCCGTCTACCCGCGTCCGCGCCATACTATGCTATTCGGGTCTCGCGCTCATATCCGAAGATCGAAAACGGCTTTTTGAAGCTCTGCGCGTCAAGGTTTCCAAAGATGCCGAGGACGACTTTTTTGAGTTCAACTCGATCAATCTGACAACGCTAAATGACTGGGTGACGGGCGGCGGCGAGGCGCTCGGCGTCGAGAGCGTGGAGCTTGAGATCATTCGGCCCGGGCTGTTGACTCAACCGCACGAGACAATTTACGGCCTAGTTTCCCTCGCAAGCCTCGACGGGCTTCATAAGACGCATGGCAAGAGGCTGGTTGCCGCGAACCTGCGTGGCTTCAAGGGACGCACTGAAGTCAATGATGACATCCAGAAAACGGTCAACGAGGAAGCAAACCTCTTCTTCTATTTCAACAATGGCCTGACCGCATATTGCGATCGCCTGGAGCTGAACAATCTCGACCGGGCAAATGCGGAGCGGAAGCGTATCACCGCTAAAGGGTTTGCGATTATCAACGGCGCTCAGACCCTCGGCTCGATTGTTAAAGGGTTTGAGAGCGCGAAGGCCGACGCAAAGCCGGTGGGCTACGCGTTCATAAAGATCATCTCCCTTGAGAAATGCGAAGACGATAGGGCATTCGCCGATCGGATCTCGCGAACGGCAAACTTTCAGAACTATCTCGGTCTTAAGGATTTCGCGGCTGCTTATGAGTTCCACGAGCAGGTTGCGCGAACATTGCGGCCCCACGGCATCGGGTATCACTACAAGATTGATGAAGATACGCCAGCCAACGACGACATCGATTTTGACCTGGAGGAAGCGCTAACCGCTTGCGCCTGTCTCAAGAACACGAACGACTGCGATTTTGTTACGCGTGTTGCCGCAAATCGCGACTCCCTTCGTTCCCTGGAAATGGTCTTCCCGCCCGAGGAGCTCCTTCGGAGTCGGCATGAACGCGTCTTTCCGCCGAACCTGTCAGCGCGCTCGGTTTGGAGAGCGGTGCAAACGCAGCGCATCGTACTTCAGACCATGCAAGCGGCAGCGCGTGCGAGCGCCGGGGCTAGCAAATCCTTTTTTGGAAATGCACGGTGGCTTGTCCTGACCGCAATCTTCAACCGGCTCAAGCCTGACGAGGGAGAGGCGCTTGCCCTCTCGGCTGCTGAGGTAACTGCTGTCGCTGCCGCCGTGACAGACTATGCCGAAAAGCTGCTGGCGATCTGTGTCGCGAAGGGGTTCGCAAACTACGAAGCGTTGCCGGGCGGAGCACAAGCCTTGCGGACGCCTCGTGATTTTCAATCGGTGTTCAAAACGCAAGGTGACTGTCAGAACCTACTGGGAGCGCTGAAGGCTGAAATCTGGAAAACCACAAACGTAGCGCAGCCACAAGCGGCAGCGCAGCAGGGTAACAATGTCTAAAAAGCAGAAACTAGAACTCACCTGGATAGGGAAGGAAAACCGGCCTCGCTTGGAGCCGCGCATTCTTATTGAAGACCCGACAAAAACATATCATGCAGCGGCACGGGTCAGCGAGAGCGACCTGTTCGATAACTTGCTGATCCAAGGCGACAATCTGCTCGCGCTTAAGGCGCTAGAAGCAGACTATGCGGGCAAGATTAAGTGCGTGTTTATTGACCCGCCTTATAATACAGGAAGCGCATTCACCCAGTACGAAGACGGTATGGAGCACTCAATTTGGCTCGGGCTGATGCGCGACCGCATAGAGATTCTGCGACACTTGCTGACCGATGATGGATCGCTCTGGGTTACGCTCGACGATAACGAAGCGCACTATTTTAAGGTTATGTGTGATGAAATTTTCGGACGCGCAAACTTTGTGACATCGGTAGTTTGGCAAAAGAAGTATGCGCCGAAATCGTATTCAAAGCTTCTATCGAGTTCGCATGACTTTGTCCTAGTCTATGCAAAGAATATTGAGCTGGTTAGGTTGAATAGGCTTGGGAAGACGGAAACGCAGACCTCGCGATATACCAACCGCGACAACGATCCCCGGGGGCCGTGGAAGGCCGGGGACGTTCTCCGAAACGAGGTACGCGGCTACGCTGTGTTTCCGGTGAAGTTGCCATCTGGACGCGAGGTTTGGCCGTCCAATGGGACAAGCTGGCGCTACACCAAGGAAAAGTTCGAAGAGCTCATCAAAGACAATCGCATCTGGTTTGGTGTCAATGGTGATGCAAGACCAGCGATCAAGCGCTTTATATCAGACGTCAGCGACACGATCCCGGCCACAACTTGGTGGGAGTATAAGGAGGTCGGTCATAACGATGAAGCAAAAAAAGAGAGCAAAGAGCTATACGGAGCGGATGTCTTTGCAACTCCTAAGCCGGAGCGGCTGCTCGAAAGAGTGATTCACATCGCATCTGAACCGGGCGACATCGTTTTGGATTCTTTCGCGGGTTCCGGCACCACCGGAGCAGTAGCGCACAAAATGGGTCGTCGTTGGATTATGGTTGAGCTTGGCGATCATTGCACAACACATATCGTGCCCAGGCTTCGAAAGGTGATAGATGGCACTGATAATGGCGGTATAAGCAAGGCGGTTGATTGGATGGGTGGCGGTGGGTTCCGGTATTATGAGCTTGCTCCGTCCCTGTTAGAGAAAGACAAATGGGGTCGGGAGGTTATCTCCAAGGATTATAACTCGACCATGTTGGCGCAGGCGCTGTGCAAGCTGGAGGGCTTCACGTATGCACCGAGCGCCGATGTCTATTGGCAGCATGGCTATTCGTCAGAAAACGATTTTATCTATGTAACCACTCAGACGTTGAGTCATCAGGAGCTTGTGACTTTGAGCGAGGATGTCGGAAACCGACGTTCTCTGCTGATCCTTTGTTCTGCATTTCAAGGCAACTCGGAGAACTGGGAAAATTTAACTATCCGTAAGATTCCAAATCATATT
The DNA here is from genome assembly GCF_004023285.1 of Mesorhizobium sp. M2A.F.Ca.ET.067.02.1.1. Lineage (NCBI taxonomy): Bacteria > Pseudomonadati > Pseudomonadota > Alphaproteobacteria > Hyphomicrobiales > Phyllobacteriaceae > Mesorhizobium > Mesorhizobium sp. M2A.F.Ca.ET.067.02.1.1. Next base: position 39,727 of record NZ_RZSB01000006.1, on the reverse strand, counting down.
CGCAGCCGATGCGAGTGGGGACATGACGATTACAGTTTGAATGTCGGCAATCTCCCCAAGGCGGAAAAAAAGGTAACTCCCCGCAATCCGCAGGCAAGTCTGTTCGACGAGGGAGATGCCATATGAGCAATCTCCGACATGTGAACGCCATTGCCAGTCGCCTGAGCCTACGCCAGCCGCAACGACGGAGCTTGGAACTCCTTGACCGTGTGACAGAAATTGTGGCTCCGAGAAGGTCCATCGACCTCGGCACCGCGTTAGAGATCATACGAAGCGAGTTTCCGGGCGTAACAGACTTCGAGCGGGAATTTCCGTCGCTGTGTTTTGCGCTTGCCACGGGTGTTGGCAAGACGCGGCTGATGGGCGCGTTCATCACCTACTTGAAGCTGGCCCACGGGATTAACAACTTCTTCGTGCTTGCGCCAAATTTGACCATCTATAACAAACTTATTGCGGACTTTACAGCAAACACGCCCAAGTACGTCTTCAAGGGCATTTCCGAATTCGCTGTTTCCCCCCCGGTTCTGACGACTGGTGAGACCTATGAGCGGCAGATTGCTTCTGGGGGACAGCTCTTCCCGACAACTATCAACATTTTTAACATCTCCAAGATTTCATCCGAGGTGCGCGGCGGGCGGAGCCCCCGCATCCGATCCTTCCGCGAGGAGATCGGCGAGAGCTACTTCGATTATTTGGCTAGCCTGCCTGACCTCGTTCTCCTGATGGATGAATCTCACCGCTACCGAGCGACAGCCGGGATGCGTGCTATCAACGAACTTCGGCCAGTTCTCGGTCTTGAGCTAACCGCTACACCGTTCGTCGAAACTGCGCGTGGACCTGTGGCATTCAGCAATGTGATCTTCGATTATCCGCTTGCGCGCGCCATGGAGGATGGCTTCGTCAAGGAGCCAGCCGTTGTCACCCGGCGGGACTTTAATCCGGCGGGTAAGTCGTCTGATGCCATCCAACTAATGAAGCTGGAAGATGGCGTTCGTCTGCACGAAAGCGTGAAGGTCGACCTTGAGACCTACGCCCGTGAAAATAGTGAGCGAATCGTAAAACCGTTCGTTCTTGTCATCGCGCGGGACACGACACACGCTGCTGAATTGATGAGTTTGATTCAGTCGAGCGCATTTTTCCAGGGGCGCTACGCTCAGAAAGTCATCCAAGTCGACTCCAGCGTCAAAGAAGAAGAAACGGTCGAGAAACTGCTCACTGTTGAGCACACCGATAACCCTGTCGAGATTGTCATCCATGTGAACATGCTCAAAGAGGGTTGGGACGTAACGAATCTCTACACGATTGTCCCACTTCGCGCCGCGAATGCGCGTACTCTGATCGAACAAAGCATCGGGCGCGGGCTGCGCCTTCCGTATGGCAAGCGCACGGGCGTGAATGCTGTAGATCGCTTGAACATTGTGGCTCACGATCGCTTTCAGGAGATCGTGGATGAAGCCAACAATCCCACGTCACCCATCCATCTTAAGCAATTGATTCTCGATGAGGCGGACCTGACACGTAAGACCGTTACAGTCGTGTCGGCCCCGACCATCCTTGGAAGCCTTGGTTTGCAAACTACTCAGTCCGCGGAGGGCATGTCGTCGGCTGGCCCCGCTCCCACACCAGCCTTCACGGACCCCGACGAAATGCGCGTTGCTCGCCTTGCATACGATGCTTTTCGAAAGCTCGCACGCGAACCTGATAAGGTGCCAAGCGTCTCGTATCTGTCGCGCCCTGAAGTACAAGAGCGGGTCATTCGCGAGGTGCGGAGCCAGTATCAGCCCGCGCAGATGGAGCTGGGCGGCATTGCGAAGCCCGCGCCTGATATTGGGGCAGTGATTGCTGCCACGGCGAGGCTTATGGTTGATCGCACCATCGATATCCCGCGTATCTCCGTCTTGCCGAAGGGCGAGGTCAAAGCGGGCTTCAGACCGTTTACGCTCGATTTGTCAGGAATGCAATATGCCGCCCCCAGTGAAGAGTTGTGGGCAAAACACCTTCGAACCGATCGGGTCGATATCATCGGCTTGTCACAAGGCAACCTGCTCGAACTTCGTCTCGAAGACTATGTTGTCAGCGGATTGATTGATTTTCCGGACGTCGCCTACGACGACAATGCCGACCTGCTTTATGACCTCGCAGCGCAGGTAGTGCGGCACCTGCTCACGTACCTCACTGAGAGTGACGCCGGGAAGGTGCTCTCGCTGCACCAGCGCGAAATTTCACGCGCGGTTCATGCGCAAATGCAGAACCATTTCTGGAAAGACGATGCGGTCGAATATCACTACGAAGTGCGGCAGGGCTTCACCGAGTTGAAGGAGAGCGCCTACACCGCGCTGCGTGAAGCACCACTCGATTTTCGAGTTCCGCCTGCCGACAAAAGTAACATGGCCCGATATCTGTTTGGTGGCTTCAGCAAATGCCTTTCAACCGTATCGAAGTTTCATTCTGACTCGGAGCGCAAGCTGGCCGTTATCCTTGAGAGAGATGCACAAAAATGGCTGCGTCCGGCCAAGGGGCAGTTTCAGATGTTTTACCGGAGCGGCAGCGATCACCTTGAGTACCAGCCGGATTTTGTCGCCGAGACTGATGACAGCATCCTTATGCTTGAGCCAAAAATGGCAACTCAAACCCAAGACAAGGATGTGCTGGCCAAGCGTGACGTTGCTGTTCAGTGGTGCGCAACTGCCAGTGAGCATGCGCGAACTTATGGGGGGAAGCCCTGGCGGTATGTTCTGATTCCGCATGATGCAATCGCGGAAAACATGACGCTCGACTTCCTGACGAAACAGTATTCATAACGCGCCGAGTTGCGGTCGGTTTGCGCTGGTGACAGGCTCGGATGGGCGAGCGAGCCCCCAGCGTTTCTGGTTCAAAGAAGAAGTACTCGGTTAGACGCTACTCTATAGCAAATCACGAAATCACGGCCAGTACCTGTGGGATAACTTCAACTTACACCGGGTTGCAGCTTTCCGCCCATGCGCCTGCCGGCTACAATGTCTGTTTCAAAGAATTACCGAATCGCGGCGACTGCCGCTGCGGCATGACGAGGCGGGAGTGACGGCGCAAACATTGCCAGCCACCGATGGACAGCCGAGGGCACAGGCCGAGCCTGCGCCAGTGCGAGATGTTGTTTTCATCAGCAAGGCGACCCCCGGTGATGACGAGTTCGCCCTATGGCTCGCGCCGCGCCTTGAAGCGGAAGGCTACAAGGTATTCGCGGACATTCTCTCGCTTCAGGCGGGCGACCAATGGCGGCGCGTGCTCACCTCGACGCTTCAGGACAGGGCCGTGAAAATGCTGCTGTGCTGCAGCAACGAGACGCTCGCGAAGCCCGGCGTGGTCGAGGAGGTCGAGATCGCGTCGGACGTGGCGAAGGAAGTTAAAGACAAGCGGTTCATCATTCCGCTCAAGCTTCAGAAGCACAAAAAGCTGTTCGGCATCGGGGGATTGCAGTGGATCGACTTCGAGAAAGGATGGGCGCAGGGCCTAGCCGCATTGCTCGACGCGCTCGCAAAGCAAGGCGTGCCGAGAACGGCGCGGTCGATCAGCCCGCACTGGGAAGCGTACCGAAAGCGCCTCTCTGTGAAAATCGAGCCGGTCCCGGAGACACTGATTTCTAACTGGCTGCGCGTCGCCGAGATTCCAGACACGATCCGCTACTTCGAGCCAGTGGGAGCCATCGGGCCGAGCTCGATTCCGTCGGCAATCAGGGGCTATGGATTCCCCGCCTATCAGCATCTTCGCGGGTTCTTCGCGTTCGCCGACGAGGCGGAGATCAATCAGGCGGTTGGCGCGCTCGGCAAATACAAGACGCGCTTTGAAATGCCGACTCTGCAGTTTCTTGAGAAAGGGCTGCCCGAGTTCAATGTCCGGCCGCGGGAGGCTTCGAACATGCTGATCGCTATGTTCCGGCAGGCGTGGGAGATGTTCTGCGAAAGCAAAGGGCTGCGGCGCTATGCGTATTCCAGCAACTCCGGTTTCCATGCAGGTGATGGCCAGGTTGCCATCGGCAAGAAAATACCATGGGGGAGGCAGGGCGACCGCCGCTCAGCGATGCTGAGGAACGTCGCGCGCGGGAAGGTGTGGAACTATGGCGTGTCGGCGATCCCGTATTCATGGCCCTATCTTCATTTCAGGCTGAAGGCGCGTGTGCTGTTCGCCGACTGCAACGACGGCAAGCCGGGTGATGTGATCGATGACGACCGCCAGCAGTTCCGGCTGAGACGGACCGTCTGCAAGGGTTGGCGGAACAAGCAGTGGCATGGCCGCTTCATGGCCTTCCTTGAGATGCTGAGCGGGGATTCCGCTTTCCTGCATCTCCCGGCAAGTCCATCCGCTTCGATTAAGCTGGAGGCAGCCCCTGTCTTGTTCACGTCTCCCGTCAGCACTCTGCTTCCTGACAGGCTCGCCGACGAGCAGGAAGAAGCCGACGCATCGACCCTCGGCAACCGGGACATCGAGGAGGACGACGCGTGACCGAGCTGCACGAGAAATCGCTGGAGGTTATTCATATCGACGAGCCTTTGCTCGGCTTCGGGCGCGGCCAGATCTGTGACCATCCGAAAGACGGCTTGTTTTTATATGGCCCGAATAGCGCGCTGCCCCGCGCCAGGACGATCACGGTGGGCGTGGTCGGGACATCCGACGGAATTCGGTATTTCCGGCGAACCATAGAGCGTATGAAGGGACGCATCGATGTGCCTCCACCCGGCAAGCTTGAGAAGGAGGTGCGCCTACATCTCTCCAACTTCCCTGGCCTTGAAGAGGCGTTCGGCTTGTGCCTCGATCTGGGCGGACTCGCCGAGCGCGAAATTTCGTTGAAGGCTCTTGATGAAGCCACCCGCTCGCTGAACCACCACGAGGCGGTGAGCAAGGCCGTCGATCTCTACGTTTCCGCGATAGAAGACTATGACAGGAACGAAGAGCGCACTATCGACGTGTGGGCGCTGATCCTTCCCGAGCTTATCTTCGAGCGCTGCAAGGTAGGCTCGCGCCGTTCGGGACTGCCGCTCGTCAAAGGCGACTTCGGGAGGAAGCAGAAGGCGAAAGCCGACCTGCCCTTGCTCGAACAGATAATCGATCAGGCAGGCGAGGACATCTTCGATGATGTTCCTGATTTTCATCGGCAGGTGAAAGCGCGCCTCCTTAAGCTCAACCATACGTCCCAGCTTCTTCGGGAAACGACGCTCGCGCCCGAGGAGTTCACCAACGAGGCCGGTTATCCGTCGCGCACTCTGCAGGAACCGGCTACCGTCGCATGGAACATCGCGACCGGGCTTTACTACAAGACGCAGCCGGAGCCGCCGTGGAAGCTCGCTAACGTGCGGCCAGGTGTTTGCTATCTCGGGTTTGTGTACAAGTTGCTCCCCAACCACAGGGACAACCACGCATGTTGCGCGGCGCAGATGTTCCTCAACGAAGGCGACGGTATTGTCTTCAGGGGAGCGAACGGCCCATGGCGGACAGCAGACCGGGAGTTTCATCTCCAGCCTGCGGAAGCCAAGAAGCTCATCACCACCGTGCTGAACACGTTCCACGACAAGCACAAGGCCTATCCGGGCGAGTTGTTCATTCATGGTCGCTCGAAGTTCAACGACGAGGAGTGGGCAGCGTTCGCAGAGGCCGTGCCGGAAGGAACCAACCTTGTCGGGGTAAGGATCAGGACGACGGACGGCGACACCAAGCTTTTCCGGAGAGGCGATTATCCCGTGCTCCGGGGAACAGCCATCCTGCTCGATGACGCGAACGCGTATCTCTGGACGAACGGTTTTCTACCGCGGTTGGACACTTATATCGGGCCTGAGACACCGAACCCGCTGTTCGTGACGATCATGAAGAGCACAGGTTCGCCGCCGGACTTGCGCATGGTCCTGACGGACATCATGGGGCTGACAAAGATCAACTACAACGCCTGCAACTTCAGTGACAGCCTTCCGGTGACGGTAAGATTTGCCGACAAGGTGGGCGATGTGCTGACGATGGGAACGGCACAAGGAGCCGAGCGGCAGCCGTTCAAGTTCTACGTGTAAACGTCGACGAGGCGGGGCTTGGCGTAGCCCCTGCTTGACACCGGGCTAGCGGCCCGCCAGAATTCACGCGTGCATGTGAGCATAAGGCTGCGCCTGGCACCTTCGAATACCGTGGCCGCTAAGAATCCAGCACCAGTATGTACTGGGAAGGCTGAAGAATCCCGCAAAACAACCGATGGAGGCGTGCCATGCACGACACGGATACGTTTGCGCGGATGCCGGCATTGGATTCGACTGCCGAGCAACCGCCCTTTGCTGAAATTCTTTCACGCTACGAGAGAGAGTTTGAGGTCGTATTCAAGACTGAAAATTACCTCGTACGCGACAATGGCGCTGTGTTCAGACGGGCACGCCCACAGGCCCGTCGAAGGCGACTTGACGAAGTCTGGACATTCGGAACGCTCAATAGGCACTCAGGATACTTCGAGATCAACGGCCACGTGGTTCACCGAATTGTCGCGACAGCGTTTCACGGACCTGGCCCGACGGCAGAGCATGTGGTCGATCACATCGATACGAATAGGTTGAACAATCGTCCGGACAATCTGCGCTGGGTTACGCGGCTCGAAAATATACTTCTCAATCCCATCACCCGCGCGCGGATCGAAATCGCCTACGGCTCGCTTGAGGCATTTTTTGAAAACCCGGGCGCATGTTCGATCCCCAACTGGGAGTGGATGCGGATCGTGACGAAAGAGCAGGTGGAGGAGAGCCGAACGCGCCTGCTGGCCTGGGCCGAGAAGGGGCAGGCTGGCAGAGGCGGGACGTTGGGCGACTGGCTGTACGAGCCCACGTCTGAGCAGAGGCCAGGAGCCGGCAATGCGCCCGATGATTTCTCCCAAGGAGCGGCCAAAAGAGAGTCGCATCAAGCGCCAAATTTCACATCTCCCGGTATGGTGGGCGAGCCGCTGCGAATCCGGGGTACGGTTGTGACGGCGGCTCACGAGCAAGAGCCCACCGATACACCTTCGCTCACCACGGGCGCCTTTCAGCGCAAATGGCGCACACCTACTGAGTTTCCTCAATGCCCCGAGAGCGCGTCGCCAGAAAGTCTGAAAATCTACCTTGAGCGGCTTGCGCCCGGCGAGCTGTTTGCCCGAAATCGATATGGCGAAAGTACGGTTCTGGAGGCGGCAATCGGTCCCGATGGAACTCTGTCCGTCGTGTGCGGCACACCCTCAGGCGTCAAGGACTGGAGTCATGCCCGCGTGTTCGTTGAGGGAGGTTTCTTTTGCCATGAGTCAGGCGGAATGTTCTTCACACGGGAAGGCGCGATGAAGGCGCATTGCATTGCCGTTGGAGCGCCATTCGATGCGTACGACGATTCGATAGATGACTATTGTTAGGCGGGTAGAATTGCGCATGCTGCGGGCCTGGTCCCGTTAGGTCTGCGCTAAAAGGATTCGTAGTGTTGCGGTCCCTCGGCAGGTGAAGGACAAGATGTCAGACTATTCGAAAATACATAGCCTTATCGCAGTTTCCAATGATCCTGCTAAGCTACGAACGTGGATCGAGAACGCCCGAAAGGGCGGGCAAGTGGAGATCAAGGCTGCTGCGTTCCGCCGCCTCATTGCTATCCTTCCGAAAGAGGCGCCAGGCACGGTAGAGTACGACTTGTGGCAGACCATACATGCGTTTGAGCATGTGCTGAGCGAAGAACGCGGCAAGACGACACGCCTCTCCAGGACACGTCAGAAGGTCGCCCGCGTGGGTGAGGTTGAAACGCTTCGAGATTGGGCGATCAGCAGCAAGAGCACCGAGGGGTTCAACATGCTGATAGAGCGCAATATGCCTGAGCTCACCGGTGAGGCCATCGTCCTAAGACACGCGGAAAAGTTTGAAGCGGATGTTGTGGTCGCTGCCCGGAGAAGGCTGGAGGAAGCAGGTGTCGATATCGATGGCCTCATGGCAGCGCCTGGAGCAGCAAGCTTGAGCTCTTAGACTTGGGCTGTGTCGGATTAATACGAAGAAACAAGGACATACGAGTTACCAGTTTCATCCTCATGGGCAGGCCTATTGACGTCAAAAACACACAACGCCCTCTCAACGTTCACCCTTCGTACTTCGAAAGTCGCTATGATGTCCGGAATTATTTGGCATTTCGTGGGGTTTACCAGTCCGGAATTATGGCTTGCGTGTGTGCGGCCTATGCGACTGAAAACAAGGGCGTTTTCAGGCCGAGGGTAGGAGTTTCTGATCCTAAGACCAGGTTTACCAATGGCCTCAATGACAGTTAATTCTGGACCGGCGTTAAGTGTTTGGATTTGCATGGAATCCAGCCGCCCTTGTTGGTAAACCCGCTTACGGTCGGCAGCGGATTGGTCAATCCAAGACCCCAGGATTGGTAAACCAAGGCCGCAGCCCTATTGGCCAAGGCCCAGCTTTCCTTCCACTGTCACCGGTCACCCTTCCACACCTCGCGAAACGAACTGCGGCCAATGGCTGACATCCGTACGGCTTCCTGAGGCTGCGTGGGGGACCCAAGGTTTGGTTGTCACGCCAGGGATAACTCGAGCTGCTACCCGGTGGTTTCCGTTCCGCCGCTAGGGACTAGCGCACGATGTCGAGGAAAGAATTCGTCCCGCTCAACCTGCTCGCCACGTCGGCAGGAATCTCGCGGCAGGCAATTTGGAAGGCCTGCCAGCGTGGCAACTGGCGAGGGCACGCTCTGGAGGTGCGCGTTGTTCAGGGTAAGGGTGGCAACGCAGGCAAGCATTATCTCGTCAGTTTGGCTTCACTCCCACCCGCGTTGCAACTCCGATTGAAGCCCATTGAAACGACGGTTCAAAAAGGTCCGAAGCCGGTTGCATGCCGAGGCCGGTACGGTCGAGTCGATAAAGGCAAGAGACGCGTAGTCATCAGTCGGCAGTGGGATGCTTTGGTACCCTTCGACCCTGGCACAAAGGCCAAAATTGCAGAGGACCTAAAACAGGAAATCCGAGGGCTTCTGGCAGCCGGCGCAGCTTGGGGACACGTCAAGTTATTGGCCCGTAACTTCCTGGTCGAGACGACCAGGTCATGGGGGTTCCGCCCCAGCGATTTTTCGAGTTTCGAGCAAGCTTGTTCGATCCCGTGGACGCTCGTTTCGGAAGAGCTACATTATCGGAAGGTTCACCAGTTCCGCACCAACCGCAAAGCCTACGAGGACAGCCGCCCGCGCGGTCGGCGTTCTATCGAAGGCATGCGCCCGATGGAATTGGTCGTCGGAGACGTGCACCCGATCGACATCCACCTGACGCGGGCTGGGGGCTCGATTTGTACAGCGAAGTTGATCGCGTTTCTCGATTGGGCGACTGGCCGCGTCTGGTGTGATCTGATCGCATTCGACAAGCGCGGCGGCGTCAACAATCGTGACGTGATCGAAGTCTTCGCGGCCATGGTGGAGCATCCTGCCTTTGGCCTGCCTGAAGCCCTCTACATCGATAACGGCAAGGAATACGGGTTCGCGACGTACCTGGACGCCGCAACGATACTGACGGTGCCTGGATTCCATGGGCCGGCTCGCACGGTGAGGGTTGTCAACGCCTTGCCTTACAACGCCCCCGCAAAGCCAATCGAACGCTGGTTCGGGGACTTCGAGTCTCGCTATCTGAGCTCAGTACCGGGCTGGATTTCCGGCAACCGTATGAACAAGCGCCAGGAGGCGATCGGCCGGACGGTTGCGCCCTTTGGCACCTTCGAAGATTTCGTTCCGGCGTTTTTCGGTCTCCTAAAGGCCTATCACAGCGTGCCCACGGGAAAGCAGAGCGGCCTGAAGGGGCTTTCGCCCAACGCCATTTTCCAACAGCACGTTGCTACAGGATGGTCAGCGATCACCATGAGCCGGGATGAGGTCCGCGCGTCTGTGGCGCGCCGCGTCGAGCGCACTGTGATTCAAGGCGCGTTTCAGATCCGTGGGCGTCGGTGGTCCTGCGAAGAGCTGTGGCAGTATACGCACGATAAGGTTCTGGTCTGCGAGCCCGTCTATCATGCGCCGGCCGAGCTACTTGTGCTGGACATGAAGGGCAACAGGCTTGGGATCGCCACCCCCGATGTCGCACTTCATCCGCTTGATCATCGGGGCGCCCAAAGCACGGCAGCACGGGCGAAAGCGCATCGCAGCGCGATCGTGGAGATGGCACGCTCGGTCCCGAAAATCGACGTTGCAGCTCGGCTGACAGCGCTTGGTCAGGCTCAACCTGAGATCATCCCCAACGAGCCGGCAGGCAAAGTGTTGCTCGATCCGTCTAATCGGCCGGCCCGGATCGTGATGCCGAAGAAGCCATCGAACTCCGAAGAGCGCCGACGCGAACAGGACGAGCGCATAGCCGCTCAGATGGACCTAGTGAAGAGGATCGTCGGATGACGATGTTTGTTGAGACTCGCGCTGCACTCACTGTGCGCGCCGCCTTCGATACTGCGGTTAAGATGCGATATCCGGTGCTCGCGGTCGGCAAAGCCGGACTCGGAAAGACGGTGGCGCTCAACTGGATAGCCGCCCAAAGCGGAGCTGCCTATTGTGAGGTTGCGCAGCATACCAAGGCTATCAGGCCGATGTTCCTGATGCTGCATGACGCCTACGGCGTCCAAAGGGACAGCAAGCACACATACGATCTTGCGAAGGATTGCATGAATTTTTTGGGCGCCCGATACGGCCCGACGCGTCCGTTGCTGGTGGACGAATATCAGAACTTCACACCCACTGTTTTGCGGGAGCTGCTGCATCTTCAGGAGAGGTGCGGCTTCGCTTTACTGCTCGCCGGCAACACTCATCGGTTAGCGGGTACGAGGCGTGACACCCACGCTGTGGATCAGATCGAAAGCCGTATCGGCATGCGTTTCGAGATCGGGCAGCCGACGCGGGAGGACTGCGTGAGGATAGGAGCCGAACACAACGTTGAGGGAGCCGACGCCTACGAGGCAATCGCCACCTACGGTCAGAACACCTCCCTTCGCGCGCTGTGCCACCTGCTCCAGAACTGCGCTGCCGATACCAGCGGCGACGGCAGCATTCGTCTTCCCCGGATCGAGACCATGCTTCGCGTCATGTCGTGCGGCAGCGACGCGCTCAAGCTTCTACACGAGCGCCGAAACGACTTCGCACACGACGTCAGCGGCCGCACTTAATTCCGGACGACGACAGATAATTCCGGACATCACACTGGAATTTTTCGGGGACGGGCCCAAGACAGTGAACTTCAAAGGAGCTTTATCTTCGAGTAGCGGACAACAATTTTGTCCTGCCGGAAGCGGCGCTCCAAGTCGCCCCTCCGGCGCTGCCAATCTGAAATGTCCACCTTTGGCGTCATCACCTCGAAGACGACAATTTCGTCGTTGTTTGTTTCTCCGCCCTCCTTCCAAAGACCCTGCGCAGGTGCGTGGAGATAGGCGGTCACGCCTTTGAAGCGGGCCGCTAGCTCTTCTCTCAGACGGTCGAATTCTCTGCCGGGGAAGGGTTGACCCTGGTTGTCTGAAAGCGGCAAGAGGATTTGGACGAGATACATAGCAATGGCCGCCGTGCTGCGGGTCTCAGTTGAATCTACTTACGACGGGTGTGATCTGCGGATCGGCTCGATAAAGGAAACGGGCGACGCTCGCCCGTTGTTGTCACACTTAGCGATGTCGGGTCCAAAATACGTCGTTCCGCCGTTGGACCGAGCCGCTACCTATTTCAACTCCCTAGGCGCGTTTCACTCCCTCGCGTGAGTCAAGATGCGGAATAGCACCCACTGAGAGATCGCTTCGCGCAGCCTGGTGAAAAAGTTGCCTTCTTTGTCGATGGCGGACCGAATTTGAACAGCAGCCCATCCGGCTTTCATCGTCCCGCCGACATGGCAATGGCAGACGATAGCGTGCAGCTGCCAATCCGAGAGTTCGAAGAAGCGCTTCGATTCGCCATAGGTGTCGTTTTTCAGTCCTTCCGCGCGCAACATCGGATCGGCGTAGGCGGTGCTGAGCGCGGAGCCCAGCGACTGGGCTTTGTCGCGAACCTCCAAGCTCATGTATTCCGTGCCTGGGAAGGCGGCGAGGCGCTGTTCGGGATCTTGCTCGAGCAGCCTTGCCCAATGTTCCAAGCGCTGAGTGCGTGTCATAGCCGGAAGAGCTGCCGCGACTTCCGCGACCTCATGCAGTTCTTCGATTGTCTGATGTTTCATGGCCGTCTCCTTTTGGCGAGGCGCTAGCCTGCATAATTCACAGGTCGGAATGGGCCTCAGTCGTCCCTATGCATGCGAACCTGCAATGGGTCGGGAAGTTCCGTGGCCGGAAAAATTTGCCGCCACCCCTGCATTGACCCCAATGTCCCGGCGGCTCAGACCAACCCAGCAGCATGCTAGTGCGATGCTTGGACTAGTCGTTGGAGCAAGGGGTAATCCTTCAAATCTTTGTAAGGGGTGATATCAAGATCCCCTGGCACGCGACGCAGCTGTTCCTCATCGATCGCTTTCTCGTGCCCCTTGATAACGCTTTAATAGTGCCGCCAGGTCAGGCCAGCCTCCCTGACCGCATCTCTTTCGATGCGCGAGGCGATTTGATGGGCGTGCAGATAGTGCAGCCGCAACTCGTCCAGGAGAGTTTTTTCAACGATTTCGTGGCACACCAGAAATGGTTCGAGCCGTACGTCCTTGCCCCTCCACAGGATGGTGCGCGGCAGGTGGCGATCGATGTAAACCGTCGATGCATCCTTGCTGTATCCAGCAATGTAGGGGATATCGAAATCGTGGCTGACCTTCACCCGTCGATGAAGTGGTGGGGGCTCGCAGCGACTGCCGCCGGCCTCGCAATGATGACATCGCGATTTTGGCCGGCTGCAGTTCTCACCTTGGCAGGCTTTTGGCTCTGGTCCGCCGCAACGTGGACGCAACCCGATCTACCGCAGGGATGGAAAAGCGTCGACCTCAAATATGGAGCGAGCCTCGGTCGTGACGGTTCGCTCGATCATCACCGTGATCTGTTCGCCACAGTTCGAGCGCTGGCTGGTGACGGAACGCGCTTCGTGGTGCTCCCCGAAAGCGCGCTCGGCTTCTGGACGCCGACTGTCGCGCGCCTCTGGCAGCAGGGCTTGCACGGGCTTGACGTCACCGTTGTCGCCGGCGCGGCTGTCATTGACGAGCGCGGCTACGACAATGTCATGGTCGCGATCTCCGCTGACGAGGCCCGTGTCCTCTATCGCGAGCGCTTGCCGGTTCCGGTTTCCATGTGGCAGCCCTGGCGCGCTTGGTTTGGGCGAGACGGCGGAGCCCGCGCCGATCTCTTTGCGAACCCGGTGGTCGACCTCTCCGAAACGAGGATCGCACCGCTTATCTGCTACGAGCAACTCATCGTCTGGCCTGCCCTCCAGTCGATGCTGCATTCGCCCGAGATCGTCATCGCGACTGGCAATGGATGGTGGACCGCCGGCACCTCAATCGTCGCCATCCAGCGAGCCAGCGCGATCGCCTGGGCGAAACTCTTCGCCGTACCGATCGTCACAGCTTTCAACATATAGGTACAGGAGGAGCCGGGTGGTCGATGCCGCCCTCATCCAGCACATACCTTGTTCGATTGGTTCACTGTTATTTTGCGGGACGTCCTAACGCGCTATTTCTTGTAGATTGCGGCGACCGAGCGTTCGAGCGCAAAGGCGAACCCCGCATCGGGATGCCCTTTGACAAGCGCTGCCTTCAGCTCATCGGCGGATTTGCTCGCTAGCAAGGCCTTTTCCCAGCTGTCGAGATAGGCTCTCGTATAGGTGAATATGGAATTGTCCGACCGGCTTTCCGGCTTTCGATGTCCAGGAATCACCGTTTTTGCGCCGATCGCCTCCAGCCTCTTGGTGCTCTCGCGCCACTTGCCGATCTGGTCGGGAGTTGTGTTTTCCTCCAGCCAGAGATGCGTGTCGGTGTACCCGACATCCGCTGCTATGAGGGTGTTCAGGGAAGGTATGTGAACCGGCGTGACGAATTCCGTGTCGCCATGCATCGGGTCCAGAATGTCGATGCGTTCGCCCTCCAGCAGCAGATGGTCCCGGGTCAAGACGCCGGGCACGATGAGCTTGTCCGTGAAAACGCCCGGCGGCGCGTGTTCGTTCAACGCCTTGAGGGTCGGAGCGGATGCCTTGTTGATCATCGCAAGGACCTTCGGATGGGTCAGAGGCTTCGCTTCCGGGAAACGCTCCAACAGCACTGACAGGCCAAGCAAATGGTCTGGATGGTAGTGGGTGACCAGGATTGTCTCGATCTTCCTTGCTGTCGCCTGGATGACGTCGGCGAGTGCTTTGGCATTCGCGACCGTAAACTGGGCGTCGATGACGACGGCGGATTTCTCGCCGACAATTACCGTGCTGTCGACCATCACGCCGGCTTCATCAGCCGTGAACACCGTGGCCTCGGAGGCAGCGGCGAGGGAAAGCCTGCTTTCCATCGCCGTCGCGGCACCGGCTGCACCGAGCGCCAGAAAATTTCGTCTGTCGAGAACGAACATGTATAGATCTCCGCGTTTCTGGCGGCGTTGCTCAGCGCGCCAGGCAGGGTTTCGATGAGTTGTTTTGCCTCGAGTAAAAGTTCGGAGCGTGCGCGTCGGAGGGCCAACCGTGGCGCGGCACGGACATCAGCCCTGCCGTGGGCGCTGCCGGCCTGTGAAATCAAGCCGCCATTCTGGCCACCAGCGGGGAGACGGCCTCAAGAGCACTGTTCATGGAGTTGGCGCGAGCATCGTCGCCGCGCGACATGTTCTCCGCCCGGATGAAATCGAGGTCCTTGATGCCGATGAAGCCAAAAGCCGTTCTGAGGTAGCTCTCCTGGAAATCCATAGTGGCCAGCGGGCCGGAAAGATAAGAACCTCCGCGCGTCGAAACGATGAACACCTTCTTGCCGGCGGCAAGGCCGATCGGACCATTCTCGGTATACCTGAAAGTCTTGCCGGGCTGGATGACGCGATCGAGCCACGCCTTGAGCTGGCTGGCCAGGGAGAAATTGTACATCGGAGCGCCGACGACAATGATATCGCTTGCCAAAAACTCTCCGACAAGCGCGTCGGACCGGGCGTATTCACGGCGTGTCGCCTCATCCGATACGTCGAATGCGAGCGGGCGAAATCCTGCTCCGATCGGCCCGTGGGGGACCGCCTCTTCCACCAGATCGTGATAGGTCACCGCAGCGCCGGGATGCTGATCGAGCAGGTTCGCCACCACAGCTTTCGTTAGCGTTCGAGAAGCGGACCCCGCGCCCTGGATGCTCGAGTCGAGATGAAGAATGTGCATGGCGTTTGGCTCCGTTGAAGTGTGTGAACCATACTTATGCCAACGCACTAGCGTTGCACTAGAAGGCCAAATGGCACAGATTGTTCTACTGGTGAGACAATCCAAGGCGGGAGATTTCCATGGATGACCTGAACGAGCTGACGATGTTTGCTTCCGTCGCGCGTCACGGCAGCTTTTCGTCGGCGGCCCTCGCTCTCGGAATTCCCAAGTCGCGCGTCAGCCGGCGTATAGCAGCCCTGGAGGCCCGTCTCGGGGTTCGGCTGCTGCAGCGGTCGACCCGCTCGGTCAATCTCACCTCCGTGGGGCAGGAATTCCTGAAGCATTGCAATGAAATGATCGACGCCGCCCGCCTGGCCTTCGAGATCGCCGAGCAGGCGGGTGAGGCGCCGGCGGGCCGCCTGCGGGTAAGTTGCCCGGTTGGGCTTGCTCACGTTTTTGTCGCGCCCGTACTTTGGAAATTCATGCGGGCTCACCCGGCCGTGCGACTGGACCTCGATCTGACCAACCGGCGGGTCGACCTTATCGCGGAAGGCTATGACATCGCATTGCGAGTCCGCTCGACCATCGAGGATTCTCAGTTGATGATCCGGCGGTTGGGGATCAGTGAGCAGTGGCTCGTGGCGGGTCCTGAATTCGTCTCATCCCACGGTCCTTTCGATGCGCCCCAGTCCTTGCACCTGCAAAAAGGACTTGGTCCGGCTGGGGTGAGGGGTGAACGGAATTTGTGGCGTCTGACGGCGCCGGACGGCCAGGCCACCGACATCGAATATGTCCCGGCACTCGCCACCGATGATATCCATATGCTCGGCCAGGCGGCTCTTGCGGGAATGGGCATTGCTCAATTGCCACGCAACCTCTGCGGAGATGCCGTCCGCAAAGGCCGACTGGTCAGGCTGTTGCCGGACCACACTTTGCCCCCGCATCAGTTGCACGCCGTATTTCCTTCACGGCGCGGGCTTGTGCCGGCCGTTCGCACCTTTCTCGATTTCCTGGGCCACGAATTGCCGCAGCTGACCGCCAAAATCGAGGACGGCTACGCTACCGGTTCCAGAGACGGTGGTTTGCTGACATTGTGAGGTTAATTCAGCTGCGCGTCCGTGTTGATTAGAACGACCGACTTTGCGGCCGACATTTTAGGTCGCCTGCCATCATTCAGGAGGGCGCTGAGCTCGGGCGATTTCACTTCAGAGATACAGTCAACCCTCAAGGTGGATCTCAACGGCGCGAAGCTGCTGGCGATGTCGGCTCAAAGGCTCGGTCTGTTGTGGGATCCCGCTAACTTCATGGTTGATTGCTTCCGGCGGGGAGTCGATAGCGGACTCGCTGGGAAGGACACCGCTGCTTTGGCCACGGTTTTTCGAGGCAGCTGATTGTCCGTAAATCACCCCCCCAGGAATTTTCGCAGCACGTTGGTTGTCAGCCTCGCAATGTCGTTGTCGTAGTTGTTGGTACCCAGACTACCCGCCCAACAGATCGACCCCGTCGAGAACACCTTTCCGCCGCCTGGGTGATCGACAAGAACCACGTCGGCGCGCACATGCGGGTTTTTGGAACCTTGCTGGTTCGGCGCCACTTCGGTGACGCTGTCGAGGCTGGGGAAGAACAGATCGTTATGCCTGGACGACATCAACACGACCGTGCTGTCGGGCGTCCCGCGCGCTGGATCTGCATGATCAAGCTCATCGCCGGCCGCGCCACCCAACAAATAGCCGTGCTCGCCCAGCGTTTCGCTCGCAATACCCTCGAAAACCCACGCCACCGCTTCGGCATAGCTTTCCGGCGTGCGCGTGAAGCCCGAGGCGGGTCCCCATCCGGCGGCGGCCATGCCAACCCCAAGGAAAGGATTTTGGTCACGACCGCGGTGCCTGTAGGCGCCCCCCATCTCGCCGGTCGAACTGTGATAGAGCTCAGCCGCATGGGAGGTCCAGTTGCGCTGGGCCGCATAGCCCCGCCGCACCTCGATGGCGGTGCGCAGGTTGTCGACGTAACTCGTGACCCAGAAAAATCCGTTGGCGCCGAGATACATGAGCTTGCCGCCGCCCTTGACGTAATTTTCGAAAGTGTCGAATTCGGCTGCAGTGGGGTATTCCGGATGACTCCCGGTGAGGACCACGTCATAGCTGTCGAGCAGGTCCTTGCCCAGGGTGTCGACGTCCTCATCGGTCGCCACATTGAATTCGACGCCGATGCTGTCCAGCCAACCGGTGATGAAAAAGTCGCCGGAGAAATGTCTTGGACCCCCGGCCAGCCAGTTGATGTAGTTCGGCTGCATGTTGGTCAGGGGGCGCAACCGCGAAGCATAGATCACCCCGCTATCGTCCGAATGCCGATCGTACAGCGATCTGCCGAGTGAAGGCATCTGCTGAAGAATGGTTTCCGCCTTGTCCAGCACGATCGGAAAACTCATCATCTTTTGGTGGGCGATTCCGCGCTCGCCCTCCCAAAGATGCTCGTTGCCATAGGCGAGGTAAGTGTTCGTCGGAGCGACGAACAGGACCCGTTTCCTGACCGCGCCCGGGCGAACATAGAAGGGAATGTAGTAGCTGGTTTCACCCTGGTTCAGGCGAACGGCATATATCCCGCTTTCGGCGGGAGCTTCGACCTCGAAGTCCGTTTTCCATTGAGCGTCATCGAGATCGTCATCATGCAGATGCAATGCATTCCACTGCGCCGGGTCGTCGGTCCAGCGGATGGTTTTCTTGTCCCATGCAGGACCAAGAACCGCTCGAGCCGGCCGGTTGAGTAGCCGTCCGTGCCGCCCGGCCCCAGAGACGTCCACCGCGATGTCACTGTCCATTTGCCTGGAGAAGTCCCATTGCAGGATAGGCAGCTTCGGCGACGCTCCGAATACATTGACCTCGGATACGCATCCGTTGAAGCAGTCCGTCGCGCGGCCGTCTTCGGCATGCGCCGCGCCGACACGAAAACGTGCGGCGGATCCTTCCGCTACGATGACCGGTGTGGACCAGCGGTGTGCGCCGGTCTGTTCCTCCGCGGTCAGGCGCAGTTCCGCTTCGCCGGGGTCGTAGACAGCCTTCAAGAACACCCAACGCCCCTTCGGCAGCGGATCGGGTGAGGACACTGTCGTGACCGCGCCGTTCGACGACCGCAGATATATCGCCGGCCGGCCGGCCCGATCGAGTTCAAGCATCAAGCGAGTGACAGAGCTATCGTCCGATAGGCTGAACAGTGTCTGGCAAAGACGACCTGGGGCGGTCGGTTTCACGCACAGACTGACCCCGACCCCCTTGGCGAAATCGACCCTCGGCAAGGCAGCATCGACGAACGATCCCGGATGAAGTGCCTGCACCCGGCCGGTGTGCTGACAATTGCTGTTGGATGACACGGGTTCTTCGGCAACCGAGAGACCGGCGGCGCCTTCTTTCATGCCTCGCAGGCGCACCAGTTGCGATCTGTAGATGCCCGCAGCGCTGACTTTGATTTCGACATGGTCGCCTGCATCGACGGAAAGCTTATCGGCATAGCCGATCAACATCTTGATCTTCTCCCAACTTGGGTTGCGGCAGACAGGCGGCCAGTTTTAGCGCGACGACGAAGATCCGCTTCGGGCAATGAGCGCGTCCGCTATGACCGCGGCTACGAGCACGCCGCCCTGAACGAGCAAGCGCAATTGCGTGCTGGCGTTGATCAGGAACATTCCGTTGGCGATCGAGCCGATGACGAGGGCGCCAAGAATAGCTGCCCAGACACTGCCACGACCGCCAAAAAGGCTCGTCCCGCCAATGACCGCCGCCGCGATTGCCTCCAGCAAGAGACTTTGGTCAGCCGATGCCGGGGAGACGCCCAGCACCCGGGCCGCAGCCACGACCCCGCCGAGCGCCGTCAACATGCCGAGAATTGAAAAAGCCGCCATCTTCATCCAGTTCACAGGGATGCCGGCGCGGCGTGCCGCCTCGGGATTGCCGCCGATGGCGTATAGCCAAATGCCGAATGGAGTTTGGGTTGTGGCGTAGGACAAGATAGCGATCAGGCCCGCAAGCACGGCAACGGTCAGAGGCACGCCTCGGTAAGCATTGAAAATGGCGACAACCGCCAGACTGGCAAAAATGATGGCGACGCCAATGGCTATGGAGCGCATTAGATTCGATGGCAAACCGTAGGCCACTCTTTGGCGGTGATCGTTCCATCGCATGGCAAGGCCTATCAGCCCGACCGCCGCGGGCAAGGCATAGCTGACGGTCGTTGGCAGGCGGTACGCGGCCAGGAACTGCAAATCGGTCCCGGCGAGAGGAACAAGGCCGCTTTCTGCCGGAAGCAAAATCAGCAGGACACCTTGCAGCATGAGCGAGAAGCCGAGTGTGACGATGAAGGCAGGTGCGCCGCTATAGACGATCATCGAACCCTGCAGCAAACCGTAGAGGCCGCCGACGGTAATCGCGATGATCAGCGCGATCGACAGGCTGACGTCCATGTTGACGACGAGCACGCCGACAATGCCGGCGCACACGGCCGCGAGACCGGCAACCGAAAGATCGATCTCGGCAACGACCAGCACGAGGACAAGGCCGAGCGCCACGATGCTTGTGGTCGCGATCTGATCGGCAAGGTTGGTTAGGTTGCGCGCTGAGAGAAACACTGGGGATTGCGAGGCAAAGATCGCCCAGATGAGAGCCAGCGACAGCAGGACCGGTACGACACGCCATTTTGTCGATAGCGCCTCAAGCAGGTTCTGCCTGAAACTGATTTTCGCAGGCGCCGTTGTGACTGAAACTTGTTGTCTCGTGGTGTTCATAGCCTGCATCCCTTCAATGGTCTGTGCCGGTTATGGCTGCGACCAGGCTGCCCCTCGTCCATTCCGCGACTGGCCGCTCGGCGGCTTTGCGCCCCAGGCGCAGGACCACGATCCTGTCTGCAATGTCCAACACATCACCCAGGTCGTGAGAGACGAGGATCACGCCCAGACCCTGCTCGCGAAGGCGCGCGATGAGTGCCATGACCTCCGCCCGTTGCGCCACGCCAAGCGCGGCGGTTGGCTCGTCGAGCAGAATCACTCGCGGTTTCGACAGAACCGCGCGCGCGATGGCCACAGACTGGCGCTGGCCGCCAGAAAGCCGTCCCACGGAGATACTGTAGTCCCTGATCTTCACGTTGAGACTGGACAGGGCCGCATGGGCTCGAGATTCCATCAGCGGTCGCGAGAGCTTTGCACCCCGAAGCAGCCCTGAATGCATTTCCCTTCCCAGGAAAAGGTTCTGAACGGTATCCAGATTGTCGCAAAGCGCGAGGTCCTGATAGACCGTCTGAATGCCCAGCTCCGCCGCATCCTGCGGCTTCCTCAGCGATACCTCTCTCCCGTTGAACAGAATCCTGCCCTCGTCGGCGGAAACGATCCCGCTGATGATCTTGACGAGGGTCGACTTTCCGGCGCCGTTATCTCCGGCCAGCGCCACGACCTCTCCCTCCCGGACATCGAAATCGACGCCCGAAAGGGCGGTGATGCCGCCATAGTGCTTCCCAATTCCCGCCAGGGACAGGATTGGAGCGTCGTCGTTCATGGCGACCATCTTGTTGCTGCCGCTTCTCTGCATCAGCCGCGACAGAAGGCGGAGTCGGCGGCCACGCCTTTGGCGCAGATCTGCTCCTTGGTATAAAGACCGGTGTCGACCACCGATTTCTGGATGTTGTCCTTGGTGATGACGCTATTTGGCGCGTCCACTTCGGGAATGCCCCCCTTGTAGCCGTTGTCGAACGTGGTCGCGACGAGATCCGCCGGTATCTTTTCGCCCTTCATCGCGTGCACGGCCAACTGGACGGCCAGCTTGTTCATCGCGACATAGTCCACCGTCATGTCCATCTCCTGCAGGCCGGCAGCAACGCGCTGCACGCCGGCAAGAGTGGCGTCGTACCCGCCAAACAGCTTGATCCCCTTGAGCCCGGCGGCTTCCACTGCAGCCAGCGCCGCACCGCCGGTGTCGTCATTCATCGAGAAGATCGCATCGACGCCATTGTGGGTCTTGGTCAGGCACTGATCCATTGCAGTCTGAGCATTGGCCGGGAGCCAAAGCAGCGCATCCGCCTGACAAACGACCTCCAATTTGCCGGCCTTGATCAGCGGATCGAGATATTCGCCAATGCCCTTCACCTGGTCGCCGTAGAACGGAAACTTGGGATCGCCGTAAATCTTCGCCAGCCGCACAGGCTTGCCGGTCTTGGCGTTCATCTCCTCGATTACCTTGGCCGCCGCCTGCGCCTGCTTCTGGCCGATTTCAACGAAAGGGGCGGTCAGGTAGGCGTAAGCAGGCCCGCCCGTGCAAGCGTGAATGGTGCATATGAGTGGGATCCCGGCTTGCTCGGCCAGAGCCAAGGTGCCCGCGGTCTGCATTGGATCGACGGCAACCATGACGATCGCTTTGGCATCGTTGGCGATAGCGGCCTGAACCTGCGAGGTCTGTTGCTGCACGTTGTTTTCGGAGTTGAGAATCTCAACTGTCATGTTCGGCACCAGTTCCTTGGCGGCCTTCAAGAAGGCCGGCTTGTCGAACTGCTCGAAGCGGACTGTCGTGAAGTCCGGCAGGATAAAGTAGATCTTGCCGGTGAGATCTTCTGCGGCGGCGGGAGGCGTGAGTGCCATGCATGCCGCGAACCCGCACATCAGCGCTGGCATGCGAATTTTCCCAACGAATTTCCTAAGCATTACGAGATCCTTCCATTTTCGCTGTTCTCTCTCTGATCCGCCGCATCATCCGAGTTTCGGAACATCACAGGGCTTGGAGCATAGCTTCGGCCGTGCTCCGTCATTTTGGGAGATTGCTATTTTGAAAGTTCCGGCCTCCGCCCTTGGACGCGCTCCCATCGCCTTACGCATCGATCGGCCGTTTCTGTGACGGTCTTCGGTGAATGCGTGTAAACGTTTTCAAAATGGCGCGCTAGAGCGACGGTGTCAAGCGCAAAGAGGTGGAGTGTTTCAGGCCATGTAGGCTTCGTCCGCGAGAACACATAGCGGTCGGCGAACGACCATCGCACGTGTGCTGCAGTGCTGATTGGCGTATCAGTGTGCGGCGTCCGGCGGATCAGCGGGCTCGCGTACCAACCGTCCATCCGATCACGGCTTGCGCAATAACGTCCGCAACGTCGGCATGGCTCGCATCGTTGATGAGATCGTGATGGGTATTGGCGAACAGGTGATGCCTTGCGCCTGGAATTCGTGACGCCCAGCGCCGCGCGAGATCAGGAGGGCAAAACATGTCCTTGTCCCCGCTGATCATGAGCGCGGGAAGGCTGAGCTCAAGCAATCCGGCCTGTATCTGCTCACAGACCGGCGCCGAGAGGACGCTTCTTAGATGGACGAAGGCCATCGTTGCATCGAACTTGAGTGGGTCGAATTCCAGTTCGTCTAGATAGAAGGGGTCAAGCGACATCACGCCTTGCTCAGCCTGGCGCTCTTGCTCTTGGCTGATCCCCTCGACAGGCATGCCGCCGAGCACCACCCCACGGAAGGGGCCAGCGCCGGCAATGACCACCGCAGCTGCCGTCATCGCGCCCATCGAATGTCCGACCAGCACCATCGGAAGCCCGGGATTTTCCCGCCGCGCTATCCCTGTCAGGCGCTCGGCATTCGTTCTCAGATCGGCCATGGAGCCGGCATTGCCCCGCTGGCCATCCGAGAGCCCGTGTCCGATCGCATCAAGCGCCCAGACGCCGATTCCCTGTCCATTCAAGGAGTTCGCGAAGCGGTGGTAGAGGCCGCTATGTTCGCCATATCCATGCAGAAAGACGATCTGCGCAGTGGGCTTTAGCGGAGCCCAGTGGCGGTAGTAGACCTGTCCGGAAGCGCCCTCAAACCTTGGCATCGACCACCTGTGGCGGATTACTTCGTTTTCGGGGCAAGCCCGTTGAGGATCATGTCCATAGGAATGTCGGCGCTTGGATAGCCGCCGACAAGGATCACATTGGCATGCACGCGATAGTCGCCCGTCTGGACAAACAGCTTGCACCGATCGCGAAGGTCATAATAATCCGGGATGTAAGGCACTTCGTAGATGTGTTTCTCATCGAAGAGCCTGGACAGCATGGCGAAGCCATCAGGATTTGCACCGCGCATGTCCTTAGTGACGATGCAGGCCTCGATGTCGCCGACGTCGCAGATCACGGGAACGAGATCGTCGATCGACGGCACGCCGGTAACGACTTCCAGGTCGAGGATCTCCACGTCAGGCGCCAACGAACGCAGCGCCTTGGCTGACGTGCCACTGCCGGCATCGGCAATGAATATCAACTCGCCATGGCGCAAGTCGGCCAGCGCCGCTGCCAACCTTTGGTTCAATATTCTCGGCCTCAGAAGCTTCGTGGTCATCGTGCGTTCTCGCGGGTTCGATCGTCGGCGGCGATTGAAATCGTTTACACAAAAATTCGGCTTTGTCGATATCCTTGGCAGGAACTCTTATAACTTGGCAGGCGGAAGTCTGGGGGCATGGCCGGCTTGACCCAAGTGGCGGGAGGACGTCTTTCCAGGCGCGATTGCGATCTGATCGATCTTACGTGCAAGATGCCGTCGATTCTGGCGATCTTGCCGGCTCAACGCTATGACATGGTCACGTTGTGTCGCATCGCCCGCAACTCTGATGGATTGTCATGAGAACTGCAAAGAATGAAGATCTCACCGAACCAGGCGGCCACGGCGGCCAATGGCAGGCCGTCTATGAGGGGCTTCAAAAGGGCATTATCTCCGGAAAGTATCGTTCCGGCGTACGGCTCATCGAAGACGACATTATTGAAGCCACCGGGGCAACGCGCC
Organism: Mesorhizobium sp. M2A.F.Ca.ET.067.02.1.1; assembly: GCF_004023285.1. NCBI lineage: Bacteria > Pseudomonadati > Pseudomonadota > Alphaproteobacteria > Hyphomicrobiales > Phyllobacteriaceae > Mesorhizobium > Mesorhizobium sp. M2A.F.Ca.ET.067.02.1.1. The sequence goes on along the minus strand of NZ_RZSB01000006.1, from coordinate 15,723 downwards.
ATGCAGTCCGCAAGGCATTCGACGAACTTGTTCGCCTCGGCCTCGCCGTCCGCTACCCGCATCGCGGCGTGCAGGTGCGGAGCTTCAGAGAATCCGAGATCTGGCAAATCTACGAAGTCCGTGAGTGCCTCGAGCTGAAGGCAATAAGCTACTATACCGAGCCGGCGGCAAAGGAGCTCGTGCGAAAATTGAAGGCCATTGTCTCGGATCACGAGAGGGCGATCGCGAACAACGATCTTGCTGAAATGTATCTGCAGAACAATCTTTTGCACGAGGCTATATATCAACGGTGCGAGAACGAGTTCCTACTCGACGCCATTAAGCATCATTCGCTTCTCTCGCACCTGATTCATACTAATTCGGTGCAAAGCAAGGATTTGCGCTCCAAAGGCGCCAAGGATCACTTGACTATGATTCAAGCGATAGAGAAGGGCGACCAGAAAACCCTGGCTCGAACGCTTCGAAACCATATCCGGACCTTCCGGGACTATTATCTTCAGCATCTGACCTCTTAAAGCGCGTCTCGCTGAAACGAATCCGGGCGACGCGCTTCAGGTACTCGTGTCGCTCGCCAAGAGCGGCCGCGCAATTCTAGGCGCCGCGCCATAGGAGCATGCCGGCTGGCCGGCCTGGCTTGTCGGTTGACATTATCGATAAAGCAGGCGGATAATATTATCGATGAAAAGGGGGAACACGAAATGCAATACGGCGCGGACAACCGCATCATCAACGGCACGATCGCGGCGGCTCTGGCCACGCTCCGCCATGGTGAGGTGATCTTCATTGCCGACGCGGGCGGCGTCATCGCTTCATCCGTGCAGGTGCCGATCGTGGACCTTGGAATTGCCCCAGGTCTGGTCTCGATCGAGCAGCTGCTGCCGCTGCTGCGCGACAATGGTGACATCGAGCGGGCTGTTGTTGCCGAGCCGATGGAGGCGCAGAGTCCCCAGAAATACAAATTCGTCGTCGACACTTTCGGGAAGGAGCGGGTCACTACCGTTCCATACCGGCCGTCGATGTATGCGATCCGCAACGCCAGCAAGTTGATCATCCGCACAGGAGATTACAGCGTCCACGGCAATATCGCCCTGGTCGGAGGCTATGCCAGCGCCGACGTCAAGTTCATTCGGAACACGGAAGTCGGGGACATCAGGATACTACCGGACTGACATGACACACGGCCGATGTTCTCGAGCGTCGGCTCTCCAGTCGAGTGAACCGTTCTGGTCAAAATTTGCCGAAGGGCCGTTCAGATGCCGTTCTTCGAAACCGCGCGTGGGAAAAGCTACTACCGGTGCTGGGATGCGCGGAAGCCGGTCGGCGGTGTCGTGTTTCTCCATGGTTTTGGCGAGCACAGCGGGCACTACCATCGCCTTGCGGGAGCCTTCAATGCCAGTGGCCTCGCCATGTGGGCGCTTGATCAGCAAGGACACGGCCTTTCCTATGGCGAACGTGGCGCGGTGGCGTCGATGGATCCCCTCGTCGACAATGCCGAGCGTCTGATCTCGATCGCCGCCAGCGAGGCTCCCGGCCTGCCGCTGGTTCTCGTCGGCCATTCTCTCGGCGGCATTGCCGCTGCGCTGTTGATCGCTCGTGGCGAGCGCCGGTGCCTGGGGCTGGCCGTCACAGGCACGCTGATCCAGCCGGAGACCGTTGCCATACCCGCGCCGCCGGAGGTCACCCGCGACCCATTCTATCTAGACATGCTGGCGACCGATCCATTCGCCTTCAGCGTAACGCCAGAAAGCACGGCGGCGCGGCGGGCGGCCATGCACAAGGCGCGCGGGGAGCTGGCCGCGACTCTCCCCAAGGTCGACCTTCCCGTGCTGCTGATCAATGGCGACCAGGATGTGATTGCCCCCGCCAGGTATGCCCGTGCGGTCCGCTTGCAACTCAAGAACGCCACGGTGCTCATCGTGAAAGACGGCTTCCACGACATCATCAACGACGTGCCCCACTTCGCCGTCGAGAGGCGCCTCGTCGCCTTCGCGAGGGCGGCGATCAACGGCCGAGGGCGGTAGGAGGAAAGGCCTCTTTCAAGGTTTGGTAAGGCGCGGCTTGCAAGCCGCCAGCAAAAAAGGGAGCAGCAAATGGGTGGATTTCGAAACGAACTGCATTCGCTCGCCGTCTTGGTCGCAGGCTTGATAGGGATGGCGATGTCGGCCGGAACCGCGCAGGCCACAGATACCGTGACCATCGCGACATCGATCGAAACACTCGACGCTTTCGTGCCTCAGTTCGGCTCGCAGGTCGGCATCTTCGCCAGGCATAACCTCGATATCAAGTACGTCAAGGGCGCCAACGGGTCAGCCATGGTAGCCGCGGTGGTTGGAGGCTCGGCCGACATCACGCATGTCGGCGCGGCCCTGATCTTTCCGGCCATCCAAAAGGGTGCGGCGCTGACGGTCCTGTTGGGCAACTACGACATCGACTACACCTTCATCGCGCACAAGGACGCCGGAGTCGACGTCAAGAAGGGATATCCGGCTTTCCTGAACGATCTCAAGGGCAAGCTGATCGGTGTCGCCGGTCGCGGGGGCGCAACCGAGCTCTACGTGCGCAAGATGTTCAGGGACGCGGGCATGAATCCCGACAAGGACATCACCTTCATCGCGATCGGAACGGGCTATGGCGCGGCGGGCGCCTTCACCAACCGCCAGGTCGATGCGATGGCCAGTATTCCGCCGAGTTCGACGTTGATCGGTCCGGACAATCTCGATGTGCTGGTCGATCTCAATGCCACGCGCAACAAGGTGTTCGATCCCGAGTATCTCTTCACGGTTTTCACCGCCAATTCGGATTTCATCAAAAACCGCCCGCAGGTTGCCCAGAATTTCTGCAAGGCGGTCATCGAGACGATCAGCTACATGAAAGACCCTGCGAACGAACAGAAACTGGTCGATTTCACCGCAAAGACGCTCAAGCTGGATGCGGGCAAGGCCAAGGCGTTGATCGACGTCTACAAATCGGGCTTCAATGCCAAGCTGACCAAGGAGCGCTGGGAAGGCATGAAGAAATATGCCGCTTTTGTTCCAGACTGGACGATGAACGCGTATGAGCCCTGCGCCAGCCTGACTTCGGGCTGAGGTGGCCGAGTTGGTCGCCGCGGCAGGTTCATCGGGCTTAAAAGGGAAGGCCGGTCGGCCTTCCCACCGGAATGTCGCGCGGCTCAAGCGACTTGCTGGACAAATCGGCGTCGGAATAGCCTGTCTGGCGTTGTGGCAACTCGTCTACATGTCCGGCGTCGTCAAGCCGCTGATTTCGCGAAGTCCCGGGCAGGTGTTCTGGTTTTTCGTCCAGATCGCCAGCGACGGCACGCTTCTGCCTGCGCTCTATTCCACGGTCGAGGCAACAGTGGTCGCTTTCGTGCTGGCCTCATTCGTTGGAGTAGTCATCGGCATCGGCCTTGGTCTGTTTCCCAAAGTTGAGGAACTGCTGGACCCCTATATCAGTGCGTTCAATGCGATGCCGCGGATCGCCTTCGCGCCGGTATTCATACTGCTTTTCGGCGTCAGCCAGGCAGCCAAGATCGCGCTTGCCTTCAGCGTCGTGGTTTTCATCCTGATGGTCAACGCGCGCGCCGGCATTCGCACCGTCGACCGCGATATCAGGCTGATGGTGACGGTCATGAATATTTCCAAGCGGGATATGTTCATGAAGATCCTGCTGCCCAGCGCCGTGCCCTCCATTTTCGCCGGACTGCGCCTTGGCATCATCTATTCGCTTCTCGGCGTCGTGACCTCCGAGATATTGGCGTCGCGGGTAGGGCTCGGCCAACTCATTGCGGGATATGCCGGTACTTTTCAGCTCGAAGGGGTCTACGCCGTCTGCATCGTGCTGGCCGTGATCGCTTCCTTGCTCAATGCCGGGATGGCTCTGCTCGAACGCTATCTGCTCGGTGCGCGAGCGCTCTAAACCGCGAGGACCAGGGACGATGGCACCAAGCATATCGCCTGCCGCGGGAACCGACGGTGTCGCCGCCAGGATTTCCGACGTCGTGATGGAGTTCCAGACCACGTCGGGACCAGTGCGCGGGCTGGATGATGTGTCGTTGGAACTGCGAGAGGGAGAGTTCCTGGTTCTCGTCGGACGTAGCGGTTCCGGCAAGACCACTGCGCTCAATGTCCTGGCCGGGCTCCACACTGCAACGATCGGCGAGGTGAGCGTACTTGCCCAACCGCCCGTCGCCGCGCGTCCACAGCTCGGCTACATGTTCGCGCGCGATGCTTTGCTGCCATGGCGAACTGCACTGAAGAACGTAGAGTTCGGGCTGGAAGTGCGCGGTTTCGCAAAAAGCGAAAGACGGGCCTTGGCCCGAGACTATCTGGACCTCGTCGGTTTGAAGCGCTTTGCCGATAATTATCCAAGTCAGCTCTCCCAGGGCCAGCGGCAGCGTGTGGCGCTCGCTCGCACCTGGGCGCCCTCGCCGAAGATACTGTTGATGGACGAGCCTTTTTCGGCACTCGACGCACAGACGCGTGAATCGCTTCACGAGGAGTTCGTGCGCATGTGGGCCGCTGACAAGAAGAGCGTTGTCTTCGTCACCCACGATCTGAACGAGGCGATCACCTTGGCCGACCGGATCCTTGTTTTCAAAGACGGCAAGATCGCCAAGGAATTCTCGATCCCTTTCGCTCGACCTCGGGACCTCGTCGATATCACCGCGGACCGGACGGCACGCGACATCTATCATGAGATCAGGCAACTGCTTTATCAGCATTAGCCGGCCGATAGCCGTCCCCGGGGTGGGCGGCGTGCACTGGTCAGCAGCTAACCGGGTGGATACGTGGCCATGTAAACGTTTACGCCATTGGCGGATTGAGTCAATGCGGAGTCTCTGAGACCCCATTTCTCGATTGCCGCGTCGACCGTTCGGACCAAGCGCGCCCTCGGTAATACGAGTTCAGTCGAGGCGCATTAAGATTGTCGATCCGGGAATGTATGTGCCTTCCAGTACCGGTGCACCCTTTCTCGGCGGCAGCACCTCGGCCACGCGGACGGTGGTCAGCTTGGGGGCAGGCTGCCGAAGCCGAGCAGGTTGCTTGCATCGCGCAGGTCCGGGAGCGTTACGATACCTTCCGGAAAGGCGGTTGGCGAGGGCCCGCCTCGAATTCCGAGGAATGCGATTCCCAGCTCACAGGCAGCGGAACATTCCGTGATTGAATCGCCGACCGCCACCACGGTTTCGCGCGAAAGCCCCATGTGCAAGATCCGCGCGAAGGCCTCGCGTTTTTTCGTCGGCGCGCCGATGACCAGCTCGAAATAGTGGTCAAGGGCTCGCTGACGGATGACCTCGACCAGTTCCTGCTGCGGGGTTCCGGAAACGACGAAAAGCCTGGAACGCCCAGTCGCTTTTTCAAGCAGTTCCCGCGCGCCGGGAATGAAAGGCGCAGCGAGGATCTTCTCAAAAACGATTTCTGAGAACCTCTTCGACAGCAGCGCCAATCGCTCCACGGTCGGGGCGCTACCCACTATCTGTTTGTCGAAATGGTCGAACTTCTCCCGGCGTGAAATACCGCCATGCAGCCGCTGGTAGCTCAGGATGGGTTCCCTCCACTGCTGCCCATAGCCGGAATAGATTTCAGCGAACGCCTCTGCTTTGATCTCGGCAGAGTCAAGGATGACGCCATCGAAATCGAATATGATAGCGGCGGGTCGAGAGGGCAGAAGCGGCTGACGGGGCATGACGGTGCCTATGTGCACACTCGACTTCGCGGGTGCGAAGCGCCCGCGGACCTGGATTTAGACGGCCGCGGCCAAGCGCAACTGTTTCAGAGCGCGCGGCGGGCACGCGGATTTTCTTACGATCAGGTGCGAATCGAGCCTGACGAAGCGAGGGGGCTCACCGTTCGACAGCGAGCTGTGGAGCATTTCGGCCGCCAACCGGCCCATTTCCTCGGCAGGCACGGCTATGGTCGTCAACGGGGGGTCCAGCTGCGCTGCATATTCTGCATCATCGAACCCGACGATCGAGATGTCCTGGGGAACCCGGATTCCGAGCCGCCGACTTTCGCTCAAGGCTCCAAACGCCATGACATCGGTGTTGCAGACCACCGCCGTGGTCTCCGGGTATTTGTCCAGGATTGCGCGTATTGCCTCGGTTCCGTCCCGGATGGTGAAATTGCGAATGATTATGTTCGCTGCCCCATGGAGATTTCTCGATCCGACGAAATCCTTGTAGGCGGCGATCCGAGCGCGCTGGCGATCGCTACCCCTCGGGCTGCCGGCAATCATGGCGAAATTTCTGTGCCCCAAATCGGCAAGGTATTCCATCGCGCTTTGCGTAGCCGCGTAATTGTCAAATCCAATGCAGGGCACGATCTCGTCGGGCAGATATGAGTAGGTCGTCACCACCGGGATATGGGGTTGCTTGAGATAGCTCACGAGCGCCGGGTCCTCGATCGCGCCAACCAGAAGAAGCGCCTCGGCGCCGCGATCTACCAATGTTTTGACCTTCTCAAAAACGTTGGCGTGTTCGAAGCCGGTTGTTGCAACGATCGTCATGTAGCCGTGCTGCGCGAAGCTATCCTGAAAGTGGTTGATCATCTTCGCAAAGATCGCATAGTCCAGCGTCGGGATCGCCGCCCCCACGATATGGGTCTTACGAGAGCGCAGCGCTTTTGCCGCCGGGTTGGCCGCGTAGCCGAGGCTCTGCGCAGTCGCCAGGACCCGTCGGCGAACATCCTCGCTGACGAGGTCAGGCAGATTGAACGCCCGCGATACGGTGGCCACCGAAACCCCCGCCTCGCGGGCAACGTCGAAGACGCCTGCCTTCTTCTTCAACTTGGGTTGCTTGGCTGTTTTGCCCGGCATAAGCCGCACCATTTCGTTGGCTTTTGTTCACCTAGGGCTTTTGTCCTCGACTTCACCTCGCTTGACAAGCCATAAAACGCTCCAATATGTAATCGTTTACAGAAATTTCTATCTTGGTGTGGGTTTGGGCTTGACATCTTTGTTTGGCTCGCGAAGAATGAAAACGTTTACATTAGTTGGGAGCGTCGAGGCCGGCTTTTGCCCGTCTCGCATAAAAGGGAGAATCCACAATTGACCGCGTCGATCAGACTGCCAGTGTCTCGTCGCAACTTCCTGAAGGCCACTGCCGGCCTTGCTGCCGCCTTGGCCGCCTATCGCGCCTCGTCAGCATATGCGGAGGAAGTGACGCTCAATATCCTCAATAGCAATTCAGTCTGGGCAGGGGCACTCACCGACCAGGTGGCGAAGGCATATACAGCCGCGAAGATCACCGGGGAATCCAACCCTTACGAATCTCACTACGAAAAGATGCTGATCGAACTTTCACAGGGTTCGGAAACGTTCGACATCATCACCACCGACAGCCTCTGGGTCCGACAGCCGCAGCGCAACAAGTGGGCGCCCACGATGGAGGACATCAAAGCCGCCAACCCTGACCTTCCCGAGATCAAATATGGGAACGTCACAGAGGGATCGCTGCAATATTCCATCTACCAGGGCAAGCACTACGGCCTGCCGCTCGCCATGACGATTCCGGTCTTCATCTATCGCAAGGATCTGTTCGAGAAAGCCGGTATCGACAAGGTGCCGGTTACCTGGGACGAGTATGTCGCGGCTGCCAAGAAGCTGCACAGCTCAGACATTGCCGGAAACACGCTTTGCCTGGGAGGACAAGACGCTCACATGTCCGGTGACTGGATGACGCGCGTCATGGGCATGACGAAGCTTGCGCCGACCGACGACGGCTGCTTCAACGACGCCAATGAGCCCGTCTTCAATTCCGAGGGGCAGGGCGAGCATGCCATCGAAAGGCTGAAGGAGGTCTTGCAGTATTGCCCGCAAGGGGTGTCCGGGTTCGACTACCCAGAAGGTCAGTCCGCGATCGGGCAGGGAACCGCGGCCATGATCATTTCCTGGTCGGACGCGCTCTCCGGCATTGAGGGCGGACCGCATGCCGGTAAGTTCGGCTACGCGGTGGCGCCGACCGAGAAGTTCCAGCAGTCGATGATTGGCGGCTGGACCGTGGTGCTCAACGCCGCCAGCAAAAAGCAGGCTGACGGTTACAGGTTCCTGGCCTGGCTTGCCGATGGCGGTTACAAATATTTCTCGGAAGCGGGTGAAACCTCGATCTGCTACAAGCCGGATCTCGAAAATCCGGACATGATCAAAAAGATTCCGGGGCTCCATGTCTTTGAGGATTTCAAGACCCGCGGGACCCAGCCGATCGCGATCCCGCCTTATCGCCTGACCAATGCGGTGGAAGTGCAGCGGGCAATCTACGAGGAAGTCCTCGCCGGCGTGACTGGGCGAAAGACCCCGAAGACCGCGATGGTCGATGCCGTGGATCGGGTGGGAAAGCTCGTCAAGGGCTGAAGTGCCGCCCGCAAGCGCCTGGATATACCAGCGCTCGTCGAACAAGAACGCGCTGTGCGGGCAGATGCCCGCTCGGCGCCGTCGGGATCAAGGACCATGACAGTCAGCTTAGAGGGTTTGCCCGTCGCGACCGATCGAGCCAAGCGTGCCGGAGAGCGTTACACCGGCATGATCCTGCTCGCGCCGACCATGATCATCATGACGGTTGTCGGGCTCTTTCCGCTCCTGCACTCGCTCTATATGAGCCTCACCGGCTATCGCCCCTCGGATCCGGACAAGTTCCAGGGATTTGTCGGCCTCGCCAACTACGCCGATGCAGTGTCGGACGCCCAGTTCCTGCATTCGATCCTGCTGACGCTGCTGTTCACCGTCTTGTCCGTGGGGCTGTCTCTCACCTTGGCCGTGCTGCTGGCGCTCCTCTTCAATGTCAGGCTCCGCGGTTTCACGCTGCTGAGGACCATCATCATCGTCCCGATGCTGATCACGCCGATCGCCGTCGGCATCACCTGGCGCATCATGATGATGCCCGACCTTGGCGTGCTCAATTATGTTTTGAGCCTCGTCGGCATTCCACCGCAGCCATGGGCCGGCGAGAAGGCCAGCGCCATGGCCTCGATGCTGCTGGTCGATGTCTGGCAGTGGACCCCCTTCATGTTCCTGATCATCTTCGCCGGCCTCTCGGCCCTGCCCAAGAGCCCCTTCGAGGCGGCGGCGATCGACGGCGCCTCGCCGATTCAGACCTTCTTCATGGTCACGCTGCCGATGCTGAAACCGGTGATCGTGATCGCGAGCCTGCTCAGGATCGTGGATGCCATCCGCACCTACGACACGGTCTATATCATCACACGTGGCGGTCCCGATTTCGCCACCGACCTGCTCAGCATCTACCTGGCAAGGGTCAATTTCCGCTTCTTCAGCCTCGGCTATGGTGCTGCGCTATCCTGGCTGACGCTCCTCATCATCCTCGCCGTGGTTCTCATCTTCGTGAAATACACGGGCTTCATGCGCATGGTGAACGAAAAGGAGGCCCGCTGATGTCAAGGTCGATCACGCGACGCGGCTCCATCCTCAGCGACATCGGCTACTACGTCCTTGCCCTGATGGCGACCGCCTTCTTTGCTTTCCCCATCGTGTGGATGACGCTTTCTTCGCTGAAATCAGATGTCGACATAGCGGCTTATCCACCGAAGTGGATTTTTGCTCCGACATTAGAGAGCTACCGCAAGCTTTTTACGGAGCTGAATGCGATGGATGCCTTGATCAACAGCGCATTCATCGTCTGCCTGGCTACTCTGTTTGCAATGATCGCAGGGACGCTCGCCGCCTACGGACTGGCGCGTTTCGACGTTAAGAACAAGAACTTCATCGCCTTCGAGGTTCTATCGATCCGCATGCTGCCGCCGATGGTGAGCGTCATCCCGCTGTTCATCATCGCCAAGCAACTGGGCATCTTCGACACGCCGTGGCTGCTGATCGCCGTTTATACGTTGAACGGATTGCCGTTCGTGGTCTGGGTGATGCGCGTCTTCATCCAGGAGATTCCGCAGTCGATCGAAGAGGCTGCCTTGATAGATGGATGCAGCCGCTTCGAATGCTTCTGGCGCGTGACCTTGCCGCTGCTTTTGCCCGGCTTGGCTGCGACGATGGTGATCATATTCATGTTCGCCTGGAATGAATTCCTGCTGGCCAGCATTCTGACGTCTTCCGAGGCGCGCACGCTGCCGGTGATCGCGGCGAGCTCGATCAAGGCCAAGGCGATATCGTGGGGATTGGGCTCGGCGGCCGGCGTGCTGATGTCGTTGCCGGTCGTCGTGCTCGTCCTGTTGATGCAAAAATACCTGGTCAGGGGCCTGACGCTTGGCGCCGTGAAGGGATGAGGAACGACAATGGGTATTGAAGTCAAATCTGTCTACAAGCGCTTTGGCGCCTTCACTGCTGTGAACGGCGTGTCGGTCGACATCAAGGACGGGGAATTCTTCGTCATGTTGGGTCCCTCCGGTTGCGGCAAGACGACGACATTGCGCATGATTGCCGGACTGGAGCTCCCCAGCGACGGCCAGATCAAAATCAATGGCCGCGACGTGACATATGAGGAACCTCGTCACCGCGATATTGCGATGGCGTTCCAGGACTACGGTCTCTATCCGCACCTATCCGTGTTCCAGAACATTGAGTTTCCTCTGAAGGTGCGCAAGATAGCCGAGGGAGAGCGCAAAAAGAAAGTGCATGCGACCGCGGAAAAACTCGGAATTGCCGAGTATCTGGATCGCAAACCGGGACAGATCTCCGGCGGGCAACGGCAGCGCGTCTCCCTGGCGCGGGCGTTGGTGCGCAATCCCCGCGTCTTTCTGATGGATGAGCCACTTTCGAACCTCGATGCGAAGCTGCGCGCCACGATGCGCACCGAGATCAAGAAGCTGGTTACCAGCCTCGGCATCACCACCGTCTACGTGACGCATGACCAGATCGAAGCAATGTCGATGGCCGATCGGATCGCCGTCATGCGCAAGGGTGATATGGTCCAGGTGGCAACGCCGCTGGAGATCTACGACAGGCCAAGAACCGAGTTTGTGGCCGATTTCATCGGCTCTCCGCCCATGAACCTGTTCCCTGCTCATTTTGACCGCAAGAAGGGAATTGCCGCCTCCGTCCAGCCCTTTGCCGACAGTCTGTCAGGGGAGGTCGCCGACAAGGCAAGCAGCTTTGCCGACGCCCAAGGACAATTCTTCGTCGGGGTCCGCCCCGAGCATCTCTTGATCGTTGGTGACGGCGTCGAAGGCGCCGCGTCGGCAAGCGTCGATTTCGTCGAGCCGCTTGGGCAAACCACCAATGTCTATGTCGACTGCGGTGGTCACAAGTTCATCGTCGTCACCGATCGAACAGAGGCGAGGGTCGGCGACGTGGTCGGCGTGCTTGTTGCGCCAGGCAAGAGCCGGCTCGTCGCGCCAAACTGACCGAGGAAAATGGATCGATGGACGTCCGTGAATACGACAATTGGATCGACGGCGGTTGGGCAGGCGCGGATCGGAAGGTGGAACGCAAATCGCCAGCCCATGGCAGGCTGCTAGCCCGTTTCGCGCAAAGCGACGAGCAGGCGGTAAGGGCTGCTGTCGGGGCCGCCCGCAAAGCCTTCGACACGAGATCTGTCTGGTCATCGATGCCTGGCGCCGAAAGAGCCAAGGCACTCGGACGCTGGATCGACTTGATGATCCGTGACACCGACCGGCTAGCCCTTATTGAGGCGGAAGAGGTTGGCAAGCCGATCCGCTTCGCCAGGGCAGAGATTGAGTGGTCAATTGAGCTGGCGCGCTATGCGGCAGCGCTTGCCTGGCAACTCCCAGGAGACCTCGTCTCCAACATCGGTGACGCAAATCTGGGTCTTGTCACCCGTGAGCCGCGCGGCGTGATTGCAATGATCACGCCATGGAACTTCCCCATGGTGACTCTGTTCCAGAAGCTGCCCTTCGCGCTCGCGGCCGGCTGTACGGTTGTGGTCAAGCCATCGGAGCTGACCTCTGGTTCGACGCTGGAAATCGCCAAGCTGGCGACAGAGGCCGGCATCCCAAATGGCGTCATAAATGTGGTAACCGGCTCGGGCCGGACGGTCGGCGAGATCCTCACCGGGCATCGAGATGTCGACATGATCTCGTTTACCGGATCGACCGCGGTCGGGATCAGGATCGCGCAGCGCGCGGCCGAGCAGGTCAAGCGCGTTGGCCTCGAGCTAGGCGGAAAGGCGGCAAATATCGTCTTTGCCGATGCCGACATCGATGCGGCCCTGGATGGCATCCTGCTCGGCTACATCCTCAATCAGGGCGAAGAATGCGTCCAGGGCACCAGGCTTCTTGTTGAGGATAGCGTTGCGGAAAGCTTCCTGGAGAAGCTGGTCGAGCGCTCTAAGAAGATCCGCCTCGGCTTGCCGACGGATGAGGACGCGGACGTCGGAGCGCTGATCCACGAGAAGCACATGGGACAGGTGCTGTCATACATCGAGTCCGGTATAGAGGAGGGCGCGACGCTTCTCCTCGGTGGCAACCGTGTCACCGAAAACGGCCTCGGCATGGGCTATTATGTTGCCCCTACCATCTTTTCCAACGTCACCCCCGACATGACCATCTTTCGCGAAGAGATTTTCGGCCCAGTGCTTGCGGTCACGCGTTTCAAGAGCGTCGAGGAAGCAATCGCGCTCGCCAATGACACGAACTATGGTCTGGGCAACGGGCTATGGACGAAGGACATCGACAAGGCGATACGCGTTTCGCGGGAACTTCGCAGCGGGACGGTCTACGTCAACACATTTCTCGAGACCGCGGTCCAGATGCCGTTCGGCGGCTTCAAGCAAAGCGGGATCGGTCGTGAAAACGGGTTGGACGGCCTGCTCGAGTTCACCGAGGTGAAGTCGACCTTCATCAAGCTTGGGAAACGCACCCACGCCCTGCCGCACACCCTGACAACCTCGGCAAGATCGTAAGGAGTGCCCCGGTGACGGACAAGAAGGCGTTCGATTATATCGTCATAGGTTCGGGCTCGGCAGGCTCCGTGATAGCGTCCAGGCTGGCCGAGGACCCGTCGACCACGGTTCTGCTCCTGGAAGCGGGTCCCTCCGATCAGCACATATATATCCGGATGCCGGCGGCCCTTGGTTTTCCGCTGATGAACGACCGCTTCAACTGGTTCTACAATTCGGAGCCGGAACCGCACTTGCAGGGGCGGGTCATACATGAGGCGAGAGGGCGCGTGCTGGGCGGCTCGTCCTCCATCAATGGCATGAATTGGGTCCGCGGCAATCCTTGGGACTATGACAACTGGGCGTCGATCGGAGCTGGCGGATGGTCCTATGCGCAATGTCTGCCCTATTTCAAGAAAGCCGAGACATTCGACAAGGGAGCGAACGCTTATCGCGGCGGCTCCGGGCCGATGCGGATCGAGACCTGCAAGGCGGAAAATCCTCTTTACCACGCCTTCCTGAGGGCGGGGGTGGAGAGCGGTCTGAAGCATGTTGCTGATCACAATGCATATCAGCAGGAAGGCGTTCACATAACCCAGCGCAACGTCCATGACGGAATTCGCTGGAGCACCTCGCAGGCCTATATCCATGCCCAGCCCCGCAAGCCCAACCTCACCGTGCTCACCGGCGCTAGGGTCACCGGCATCGAAACGAGCAACAAGCGCGTCGTTCGGGTTGCTGTGACCACAAAAGCCGGCGCCCAGCAATTTGAGCCGGAGCGCGAAACAATCCTGTGCGGGGGAGCGCTAAATTCCCCACAACTGCTGCTGCTATCCGGCATTGGCCCTGCCGATGACCTCAGAAAGGCCGGGATTGCGCTGAAACACCACCTGCCTGGCGTCGGACGAGGGTTGAAGGATCATGTGGCTGCCCCTGTCATGTATCGCGCTACGAAGGACGTATCGGCTGCCAAGGAACTCTCAACCTTCGGCAAGGCGAAGCTCGGGCTTCAGTGGCTCCTCTTCAAGAAGGGGCTTGGCGCGACCAACTTCTTCGAAGTCGGCACCTTCATGCGCACGAGGGAAGAAGAAACCATACCTAACGTGCAGTTCGAGTTCGTGCCGATGCTGGGCGAATTCCAGCACGGGAACGTCAAGCTCGAGAACGGCTTCCAGTACTTCCTGAGCCTGATGAGGCCCAAGAGCGAGGGACGCGTGTGGGTAGAGTCGGCCGATCCAAGGGCGTCGCCGAAATTCCTGTTCAACTATCTCGAGCACCCTGACGACATGCTGCAGGCTGTTCAGGCCGTGAAGGCGATCCGCAACGTGGTCCGCCAGAAGGCATGGGACGAGTTTCGCGGCGTTGAAGAAATGCCCGGCCCCTCGATCGCCAGCGACGAGGATATCGCCAATTGGCTGCGCGGGATTGCCGGCACCAACTACCATCCATGCTGCACCTGCAGAATGGGCGAGGGGGATGACGCGGTCGTCGACAAGGAAGCAAAGGTGCACGGCATTGAGGGCCTCAGGGTCGTCGATGCCTCGATCATGCCTGAGATCGTCAGCGGCAACCTCAACGCCCCGGTCATCATGATGGCTGAGAAGGTCGCGGACGCCATTCGCGGGATAGCGCCGTTGCCCGCCGACCCGCAGCCTTACCACACCGCCTAAGGCGCGCGAGCATCAAATGCAGCAATCGCTTGATCTACGGCATGAAAACGATTACAACTATGAAAATACATGGTTAGCAATGTGGTTCCGGACCTCTGGTGGCTAACAGGAAGTATACAGCGAAATCTATAGCTTGCGGCGACCGAGTCATTCCATGCGGAATGAGGTCGCGCCGCAAGTTCAACGGTCAATCAGTCGCGCAAAAGGAGCAAAGACGTGAGTGAACTAAAAGGCATCTGCGTGCCGATCTGCACGCCATTCAAGGACAATGGCGCTGCGCTCGACGAGGGCGCATTGGCGGCAAATATCGACTCGCTGATCGAGGCGGGAATTCACATCATCGCCGTGAATGGCGGGACCGGAGAGTTTCCTTTCCTCACCGAGACCGAGAAGCGGCGCATCGCCGAGATCGCGGGCAAGCGGATCAATGGCCGGGCCAAGCTTATCGTCCAGACGTCTGCCCTGCGCACCGAAGACGCGATCGACAACTCGAAGCACGCGCGGGACGCTGGCGCGGACGCATTGCTCATCCTGCCGCCTTTCTTCGAGGGGCCGAGCGAACCGGGAGTGCGCTACCACTACGAGCAGATTTCCAAGGCCGTCGCGACCCCCATCATGGTCTACAACATTCCCCAGTATACCGGCTTCGACATCACGCCTGACGTCTTCAAGCGCTTCAGTGAGATCGACAACGTCAAATACATCAAGGACAGCACGTCGAACATGATGCGCATCGATCAGCTCTCGGCCCAGGGCGCCAAGGTGTTCAACGGTTGCGACTATCTGAATTTCTACAGCCTTGTCAGCGGCGCGCCCGGCGTGTTCACCGGGTCCGGCAATGCCGTACCGAAGCAGCTGGTCAAGCTCTACGATCTCGTTCAAGCCAAGAACCTCGCCGAGGCGGCCGCTCTTTGGCTCAAGCTGCGCCCGCTGTCGCTGCTGCTTTGGACGTCTCCTTTCAACCCCGTCGCCAAGGCAGCGAGCACCAAGACGGGACGCCCCGTCGGCGAGTGCCGGCTTCCTGTCCTGCCACTCACCGAGGCGGAGGTGAAGCTGGTCGACGAAGCCCTCGGCGCCGCCGCCTGAGGTGAGCGCCCTTGCCCCGGGGACACCGTCTCCCCGGGGCGGGCCTGGATGCCGCCGGTCCGCTGCGGCATGCTTGGCAATTCACCGGTCGTCATTCGGCCGCACCCTCGGAACGCTCGCAAGCGACTGAACAAGGAGGACGACACATGCGGTTATCGCGGATGATAAACGTTG
>NZ_RZSB01000069.1:0-13810 GCF_004023285.1 Mesorhizobium sp. M2A.F.Ca.ET.067.02.1.1 | reverse complement strand
GGCTGACGCTGGCTATCACCCGCACCGTCACCGGGCGCACGCAGATCCCCTATATCACCGACGGCCAGGAAGGCAGCTTCGTGGTCTGGCTGTTCGGCGGCAAGTTCGGCGGGCCGGTCTTCGCCTGGCTCGCCGCGCATGGCGTGATCGCGGCGCGGCCCGACGGCTCGGCGATGGTGCAGGGCCTGTCGATGTCGATCCTGTGGTGGGTGGCGGTGACCGCCTTCGCCACCTGGCTGCTCATCAAGACGCGCTTCGGCAACTGGGTGTTCGCCGTCGGCGGCGACGACCGCGCGGCGCGCAATGTCGGCGTGCCGGTCGACCGGGTGAAGATCCTGCTGTTCATCGGCACGGCGCTGTCGGCGACGCTGTTCGCCGTCATCCAGGTGCTGGAAGCCGGCTCGGCCGATACGCTGCGCGGCACGCAGAAGGAATTCCAGGCGATCATCGCGGCGGTGATCGGCGGCTGCCTGCTCACCGGCGGCTACGGCTCGGCGATCGGCGCCATGTTCGGCGCGCTGATCTTCGGCACGGTGGAGATGGGCATCTTCTACACAGGCATCGACACCGACTGGTTCCAGGTCTTCCTCGGCTCGATGCTTTTGATCGCGGTGCTGGTCAACAATTACGTACGCCGCAAGGCGACGGAGGCGCGCTGATGACTGACGCCGTTCCGCTCATCGAACTGCGCAACGTCACCCGCCGCTTCGGCTCGGTGACGGCGCTGCGCGACATGTCGTTCGCCGCGCATGCCAGCGAGGTGCACTGCCTGCTCGGCGACAATGGCGCCGGCAAGTCGACGCTGATCAAGACGCTGTCGGGCGTGCACACGCCGAGCGAAGGCCAGATGTATGTCGACGGCAAGCCGGTGACCTTCACCTCGCCGCGCCAGGCGCTCGACGCCGGCATCGCCACGGTCTTCCAAGACCTGTCGATGATCCCGCTGATGAGCATCACGCGCAATTTCTTCCTTGGCCGCGAGCCGGTGAAGGGCTGGGGGCCGGCCAGGCGTATCGACATGAAGACGGCCGACGCGATCGTCTATGACCAGCTCGGCAAGATCGGCATCAATGTGCGCGACCCGCAGCAGGCTGTCGGCACGCTTTCCGGCGGCGAGCGGCAATGCGTGGCGATCGCGCGCGCCGTCTATCACGGCGCCAGGGTGCTGATCCTCGACGAGCCGACCTCGGCGCTCGGGGTGCACCAGGCCTCGATCGTGCTGCGCTATGTGGCGCAGGCGCGCCAGCGCGGGCTCGCCGTCATCTTCATCACCCACAACATCCATCACGCCTATCCGATCGGCGATGTCTTCACCATGCTCAACCGCGGCCGCTCGCTCGGCACGTTCCGCAAGGGCGACATCAGCGAGAAGGAGGTGCTGGACATGATGGCCGGCGGCCGCGAGATCCGCGAATTGCAGCAGGAGCTGGAGCGCTTCACCAAGCCGGGATCCGGCGCGGAAGCGGTCACCTCCTGAAAGACTGAAAAGAGAGAAAAATGATCGACGCCGCATTGTTCGGCGCCGGGCTGATCGGCTCGGTGCATGCGAAAAATCTTGCCCGCCATCCGGATGTGCGCCTGCGCACCATCGTGGACCCGCGCCGCGACGCGGCCGAGCGGATCGCGGCCGGCACAGGCGCCGAGATCGCCGATACCGCGACGGTGATGAACGACCCGTCGATCAAGGCTGTGGTGATCGCGTCGGCCACCCGCACGCATGCCGAGCTGATCATCGAAGCCGCCGCCAAGGGCAAGGCGATCTTCTGCGAGAAGCCGATCGACCTCGACATCGCCAGCACGGACCAGTGCCTGGCTGCCGTGGAGAAGGCCGGCGTGCCGCTGCAGATCGGTTTCAACCGGCGCTTCGATCCGTCCTTCGCCGCTGTCAAGAAAAGGATCGACGCCGGCGAGATTGGCGCGGTCGAGCAGGTGATCATCACCAGCCGCGACCCTGAGCCGGAAACCGAGGAAGCGCTGGCCGGCGGCGGCGGCGTGTTCCGCGAGATGACCATCCATGATTTCGACATGGCGCGCTTTCTGCTCGGCGAGGAGCCGGTGGAGCTCTTCGCCACCGGCTCCTCGCTGGTCGAGTCCTACTACGCCAGGCTCGGCGACTACGACACGGCGATGTTCATCCTGCGCACGGCGTCCGGCCGGCAGTGCCACATCAACAACAGCGTGCGCGCCGTCTATGGCTACGACCAGCGCATCGAGGTGCATGGCGCGAAGGGCATGCTGCAGGCCGGCAACCGCACGCCGACCTCGGTCAGCCTCAGCGGCGAGAGCGGGATCGCGGCCGACCGGCCGCTCTATTTCTTCGTCGAGCGCTATGCCGAATCCTACGAGGCCGAGCTCGACCATTTCATCCAGTCGGTCGCCGCGGGCCGGACGCCGGCGGTCGGCGCGGCGGACGGACGCAAGGCGATGATCCTATGCGAAGCCGCCCTTGCCTCGGCGAAATCCGGCCGATTCGAGCCTGTCCGGTTCTGACGCGTTTGCCTGGCCTACCTCACATCGACCCAGCGCTGCTCCTGGAAGGAGCGCGCCATGGCATGCACGGAGCGCTCGATCTCCAGCCCCTCGTCGAAGTCGATGATGCGGGCCGGCCTGCCGGCGATGCGCATCAAAAGCTCGCGGCATTCGATCATCTTGAGGTCGTTGAAGCCGAGGCCGTGGCCGGGCGCGGGCAGGAAAGAATCATAGGGCTTGTGATGCGGCGCGACCAGGATGGTGCGATAGCCCTGCTCGGTCGGCCGGTCGGCGGTGAGATAGAGCTGGAATTCGTTCATCCGCTCCTGGTCATAGAGGATCGAACCCTTGGAGCCGAAGATCTGGATGGCGATGCGGCCCTTGCGGCCCCAGGCCGAGCGGTTGACCAGCAGCGTGCCGGCGACACCGTTTTCGAGATGCATGAGCACGCTGGCGATGTCATAGGTCTCGACCGCGCGGCGGGCGCCCGAAGCGGTCTTGCGGTCGGCATAGGGTTTGGCCATGTCGCACATGACGCGCGAAACGCGGCCGAACAGCACCTTGATCAGCGACAGCGGATGGACGGCGAAATCGTCGAGCGCGCCGTAACCGGACGAAGCCTCGTGCTTCCAGAAGAACAGCGCTTCCGGGTCGGCCATGAAGTCCTCGTCCATCTCGATGCGCAGGAGGTTGACGTCGCCGATTATCTTCTCCTCGAGCAGCGCGCCGATATGGCGGATGGCGGGGTTCTGGATGTAGTTGTAGCCGAGCCCGGCGACCTTGCCGGATTTCCTGGCCGCGGCCGCCATGGTCTCGGCCTCGGTGAAACTCGGCGCCATCGGCTTCTCGCACCACAGATGCTTGCCGGCTTCGAGGATGGCAATTGCCATCTCGGGATGGAACTGGTTGGGCGTGGTCAGCGAGACGACATCGACCTCCGGATCGTTGACCACGGCGCGCCAGTCGCCGGAACCCTTGGCGAAGCCGAACTCGCTGGCCTTGCGCCGGGCCAGCTCGTCATTCACCTCGCCCAGATGCACCAGCTTGGGCTTCTCGACATCGGGAAAGACGGTGCCCACCGCGTTCCAGGCGATGGCGTGGCACTTGCCCATGAAGCCCGTGCCGATGAGGCCCACTCCGACCATGTCGATTGTCTCCGAGATGAAGGAAATACTGGTGTGGACTGATTAGTCCATTTTGCCTTCGAATGGAACATCCAAATCATTTTTTATGGTGTTCTTGCGCGAACTCGCTATGATGAGGCAGGAGAGGGACAACCATTATGGGCGCGGACGGAGCGACGATGGACGAACGGGTGCCTCGCGATTTCGAAACGCTGCGCGCGACGATCCTGGACAGGCGCGCGAGCCTGCCCAAGCGCATCGCGCAGATCGCCGCCTATGCGCTCGACAACCCCGACGATATCGCCTTCGGCACGGCGGCGAGCATCGCCGCCTCGGCCGGCGTCCAGCCCTCGACGCTGATCCGTTTTGCCCAGCAGCTCGGCTTCGACGGCTTCACCAGCCTGCAGCAGGTTTTCCGCGAGCGGCTGCGCGAGCGCAACTCCTCCTATGACGAAAGGCTGGCGGCGCTGCGTGCCAAGGCGGAGGAAGGCGCCGGCCACCGGGCAATCTTCGACGGCTTCGTCGCCGCCGCCAGCACCTCACTCAGCGACATTTCGCGTGCGTTGAACGACGCGCATTTCGAAGAGGCGATCGCACTCCTGGCGAAAGCCGAGACCATCTATGTGCTGGCCAAGCGCCGCTCCTATCCGGTCGCCTCCTACATCGCCTATGCGCTCGGCAAGCTCAAGATCCGCAACCAGCTGGTGGAATCGGCCGCCGGGCTGAACGCCGAGATGATCGGCTTCGCCACGCCGCGCGACGCCGTCATCGCCATCAGCTTCTCGCCTTACGCCCCCGCGACCATCGAGGAGACGCGCGCGATCGCGGAACAGGGCGTGCCGATCGTGGCCATCACCGACTCGTCCTTCTCGCCGCTGGCGCAGTTCGCCAAGGTCTGGTTCGAGGTCGCCGAGGCCGATTTCGGCGGCTTCCGCTCGATCTCGGCGACGATGGCTTTAGCGATGGCGCTGACAGTCGCCGTCGGCGAAAAGCGCCGCGAAACCGGGCGCCGGCGCAAGGGCTGAGCCTCGCGGAGGCGCGCTTTTCGGCTCGGGAACACTCATTCCATATTGACTAAGGATTGGAATTAATATTTCATATTGGCAACATCGCGCCGTCGCCGGCGCGTGCTGTCCAAAACGACGCTGCTCTGCATAACAAGGCCGATGGGAGGTTCGAATGGGCGAAGCCGTGGAAGGGAAATACCCGCCGCTCGACGTCATCACCATCGGCCGCGCATCGGTCGATCTCTATGGCCAGCAGATCGGCTCGCGGCTGGAGGACATCACCTCCTTCGCCAAGTCGGTCGGCGGCTGCCCGGCCAACATTTCCGTCGGCACGGCAAGGCTCGGCCTGCGCTCGGCGCTGCTGACGCGCGTCGGCGACGAGCAGATGGGCCGCTTCATCCGCGAGCAGCTCCGGCGCGAGGGCGTCTCCGTCGATGGCCTGAAGACCGACAAGGAGCGGCTGACGGCGCTGGTGCTGCTCTCGGTCGAGAGCGAAGGCGTCTCGCCGATGATTTTCTACCGCTCCGACTGCGCCGACATGGCGCTGGCCGAAGAGGATATCGACGAGGCCTTCATCGCCTCGGCGCGCTCAGTGGTCGTCACCGGCACGCATTTTTCGCGGCCGAATTCCGATGCCGCGCAGCGCAAGGCGATCCGGCTGATGAAGGCCCGAGGCGGCAAGGTAGTCTTCGACATCGACTATCGCCCGAACCTCTGGGGCCTTGCCGGCCATGCCGAAGGTTTCGAGCGTTATGTCAAATCCGACCGTGTCTCAGCGCAGCTGAAGACGGTGCTTCCGGACTGCGATCTCATTGTCGGCACCGAGGAGGAGATCATGATCGCTTCCGGAGCCGACGACTGTCTGAGCGCGCTGAAGACGATCCGTGCGCTTTCCTCGGCCACCATCGTGCTGAAGCGCGGCGCCAAGGGCTGCATCGTCTATGACGGCCCGATCAGCGACGACCTCGAGGACGGCATCGTCGGCAAGGGTTTCCCGATCGAGATCTACAATGTGCTGGGCGCCGGCGACGCCTTCATGTCCGGCTTCCTGCGCGGCTGGCTGGGCGGCGAAAGCTTTGCCACCGCAGCCACCTGGGCCAATGCCTGCGGCGCCTTTGCGGTGTCGCGCCTGCTCTGCGCGCCGGAATATCCGACCTTCGAGGAGCTGCAGTTCTTCCTGAAGAACGGCAGCAAGCACCTGGCGCTGCGCAAGGACGAGGCGATCAACCATATCCATTGGGCGACGACGCGCAGGCGCGACATTCCCTCGCTGATGGCTTTGGCCTGCGACCATCGCGTGCAGCTGGAGGATGTCGCGGCCAGGGTCGGCGCCGACGTTTCGCGTATCCCCGATTTCAAGGTCCTGACCGTCAAGGCGGCGGCAAAAGTCGTAGCCGGTCGCGACGGGTACGGCATGCTGATCGACGAGAAATACGGCCGCGACGCCATGTTCGAATTCGCCCGCCATTCCTTCTCCTGGCTCGGACGTCCGGTCGAGTTGCCGGGATCGCGGCCGCTGCGCTTCGAATTCTCGCAGGATATCGGCTCGCAGCTCACCGAATGGCCGGTCGACCATTGCATCAAATGCCTGTGCTTCTACCACCCGGACGACCCGGAAGCGCTGAAAGTCGAGCAGCAGCAGAAGCTGCGCGCTTTGTTCGAGGCGGCGCGGAAAGTCGGCCGCGAACTGCTGGTCGAGATCATCGCCGGCAAGCATGGCAAGCTCGACGACACCACCATTCCGCGTGCGCTGGAGGAACTCTATGCGCTGGGCATCAAGCCCGACTGGTGGAAGCTCGAGCCGCAAGCTTCCGCAGGCGCCTGGGCGAAGATCGAACAGGTGATCGTCAGGAACGACCCATGGTGCCGCGGCGTCGTGCTGCTCGGTCTCGAAGCGCCGCAGGACGAGCTGGTCGCAGCCTTCGCCGCGACGGCCAATGCGCCGATCGTCAAGGGATTCGCGGTCGGTCGCACCATCTTCATCAACGCCGCCGAACAATGGCTGGCCGGCCGGATGTCGGATGACGAGGCCATCGCCGACATGGCGTCCCGCTTCGAACAGTTGACCGAAGCGTGGCTTGCCGCGCGCGGCCGTAAAGCAGCATAAGAAAACGGCGTCAACGAAAGCCGGAGGAAACGA
Source organism: Mesorhizobium sp. M2A.F.Ca.ET.067.02.1.1 (assembly GCF_004023285.1). Lineage (NCBI taxonomy): Bacteria > Pseudomonadati > Pseudomonadota > Alphaproteobacteria > Hyphomicrobiales > Phyllobacteriaceae > Mesorhizobium > Mesorhizobium sp. M2A.F.Ca.ET.067.02.1.1. The sequence continues at coordinate 7,070 of NZ_RZSB01000069.1, read as the reverse complement.
CAATGACGAAGACCGTTCGCCTGACGATGGCGCAGGCGCTGACCCGCTTTCTCAGCCGCCAAATGACCGAGATCGACGGCAAGACGGTGCCGATCTTCGGCGGCGTGTGGGCAATCTTCGGCCATGGCAATGTCGCCGGCATCGGCGAGGCGCTCTACCAGGTCCGCGACGAGCTGCCGACCTTCCGCGCCCATAACGAGCAGGCGATGGCGCATGCGGCGATCGCCTATGGCAAGGCGAATTTCCGCCGCCGCTTCATGGCCGCGACCTCTTCGATCGGCCCCGGCGCGCTGAACATGGTGACCGCGGCGGCGCTGGCGCATGTGAACCGGCTGCCCGTCCTGTTCCTGCCCGGCGATGTGTTCGCCAACCGTCTGCCCGACCCGGTGCTGCAGCAGGCGGAGGATTTCTCCGACGGCACCGCGAGCGTCAACGACTGCTTCCGGCCCGTGTCGCGCTATTTCGATCGCATCACGCGGCCGGAGCAGATCATCCCGGCGCTCAACCGCGCGATGCAGGTGCTGACCGATCCCGCCGAATGCGGCCCGGTGACGCTGTCGCTCTGCCAGGACGTGCAGGCCGAGGCCTATGATTATCCCGAAAGCCTGTTCGCCGAGCGCGTCTGGGCGCCGCGCAGGCTGCGCCCGGACCGCAATGAATTGGCGGCGGCCGTCGCAGCGCTGAAAGGAGCGAAGAAGCCGCTGGTGATCGCCGGCGGCGGCGTGCTCTATTCGCAGGCTTCCGGTGAACTGGTGAAGCTGGTGCAGGGCGCGGGCATTCCGGTCTGCGAAACGCAGGGCGGCAAGTCTTCGCTGCCCGACGATCATCCGCTCAACATGGCGGCGGTCGGCGTGACCGGCACATCGGCCGCCAACCGTCTGGCCGAGGAGGCCGATGTCGTGCTCGCCGTCGGCACCAGGCTGCAGGATTTCACCACCGGCTCCTGGGCGTTGTTCAAGAATGCCGGCCGGACCATCATTGGCCTCAATACCCAGGTTTTCGATGCCGGCAAGCATTGGGCGCTGCCGCTGGTTTGCGACGCCGCCGAGGGCCTGGCAGAACTCGGCGCGGCGCTGAATGGCTGGAAGGCCCCTAGCGCCTGGACCGACAATGCGCTGAAGGGCAAGATGGAGTGGCAGGCCGCCGCCGCCAAGGTGACGGCTTCGACCAACGCCGCCTACCCTTCCGATGCGCAGGTGATCGGCGCCGTGCAGCGCGCCATGGGCTCGGGCGTGACGCTGCTGAATGCGTCCGGCGGCCTGCCGGGAGAACTGCACAAACTCTGGCAGGCGGGCGCTCCCGGCTCGTATCATGGGGAATACGGCTTCTCGACCATGGGCTATGAGATTGCCGGGGGGCTCGGCGCCAAGATGGCGAAACCCGATCAGGAGGTCGTCGTCATGGTCGGCGACGGCTCCTATCTGATGATGAATTCCGAGATCGCCACCTCGGTGATGCTTGGCCTGAAGCTCACCATCGTGCTGCTTGACAACCGCGGCTATGGCTGCATCAACCGGCTGCAGATGGCGACCGGCGGCGCCAACTTCAACAATCTCTTGAAGGACGCGCGCCACGAAGTGCTGCCCGAGGTCGATTTCGCCGCGCATGCGGCAAGCATGGGCGCCATCGCCGAGAAGGCGGCGTCGATCGCCGAGCTGGAGACGGCGTTGGCCAAGGCGAAGAAGAACGACAGGACGACGGTTCTGGTCATAGACACCGATCCGCTGATCTCGACCGACGCCGGCGGCCACTGGTGGGACGTCGCCGTGCCGGAAGTCTCGGCGCGACGCGAAGTGAACGCCGCGCGCAAAGTCTACGAAGAAAAGCGTCAGATGCAGAAGATCGGAGATTGAAGCTGACAGCGCAGATCCCCTACCTCCCCCTTGTGGGGAGGTCGGACCGAAGGTCCGGGTGGGGTCGGCGCTGCCCCCTCCCCGCTGCTTCGCGGCGACCCTCCCCACAAAGGCTGATGGTAGGAACGAACCGACATTTGGAGTGACGACTTGAAAGCCAAACTGGGCATGTCTCCCATCGCATGGTGGAACGACGATCTCGTGGAACTGAGCGACGACGTGTCGCTGGAGGAGTGCCTGCGCCAGTCGCGCTCGGCCGGCTTCACCGGCATGGAAAAGGGCCGCCGTTTTCCCGATGATCCTTCGGTGATGCTGCCGATCCTGAAAGCTGCCGACGTCACCCTTTGCGGCGGCTGGTTCTCCGGCACGCTGGTCAACGAGGACCTGGCGAAGAACAAGGACCGCATCCAGCCTATGATCGACCTATTCAAGGCGGTCGACGCGCCCTGCATCGTTTATGGCGAGGTCGGCCGTTCGATCCAGGGCGACCGCTCAAAGCCTTTGGCCACCAAGCCGAAACTTTCGGACGACGAGATGAAGGCCTATGGCCGGCGCGTCACCGAATTCGGCGAATGGTGCGCGGAGCAGGGCATGCCGCTTTCCTACCACCATCACATGGCCGCTGTGGTCGAGACCGAGCCGGAGCTCGATGCCTTCATGCGCAACTCCGGCGAAGGCATCCCGCTTTTGCTCGACGCCGGCCATCTCGCCTTTGCCGGCGGCGATGTGCTGCGCGCCATCGACAACCATCACAAGCGCATCAACCATGTCCATGTGAAGGATGTGCGCATGGGTGTGATCGAGGGGCTCGACCGCTCCAAACAGTCCTTCCTCGATGCCGTGGCGCTCGGCGCCTTCACCGTGCCGGGCGACGGCTCGCTCGATTTCGGCGCCATTGTGCAGCGTTTCGCAGATTATGGCTATGAAGGCTGGTTCGTCGTGGAAGCCGAACAGGATCCTAAGAAGAACCCGCCGCTCAAGATGGCCCAGGTCGGCCACAAGGAGCTGATGCGAGTGATGACAGCCGCCGGCTACACGGTGGAGACGCAAGGGTTTCCGGCCTGAACGGTGGATTAGACAGGGCATCCGATCTATCTGATGCGCTTTGGGCAAATCCTGGATTGGCGCGATGAAAGACTATGAGCACCCCTTTTTCAGGCCGCTGTGGCGGCGCATCGCCGTCGTCGTGGTCTGCCTGATCTGGTCGGCGATCGAGTTCGCCTCCGGTACGCCGTTCTGGGGCGTCATCGCGCTCGGCTTCGCCGGCTATGCGGTGTGGCAGTTTTTCTATCTCTACAAGCCGGTTGAGGAGGCGAAGCCTCCGGCCGAGCCGAAGGAATAATCCAAAGGAGCCCCGCATGTCGAAACTCATCGTCAAGGCCGACAGGGGCCACGGCCATGTCGCGCATGTCACGCCGCAAAGCGCCGGCTGGACCTATGTCGGGTTCGACCTGCATCGGCTGAAGGCGGGCGAGACGGCGTCCGGCAAGACGGGCGACCGCGAGGTTTGCCTGGTCTTCGTCACCGGCAAGGGCAAGGCGACCGCCGGCGGCAAGGATCTCGGCCTGCTCGGCGAGCGCATGTCGCCTTTCGAAGGCAAGCCGTGGTCGGTCTATGTGCCGCAAGGCACCGAATGGTCGGTGACCGCCGACACCGAGCTGGAACTCGCCGTCTGCTCGGCGCCGGGCCTCGGCGGCGGCCTGCCGGCGCGCGTCATCGGGCCGGACGATCTCGGCCAGGAGGTACGTGGCAAGGGCACCAACACGCGCTACGTCACCAATATCCTGCCCGAGGGCAAGCCGGCGGATTCGCTGCTGGTGGTCGAGGTCATCACGCCCGGCGGCCACACGTCCAGCTACCCGCCGCACAAGCACGACCAGGACAATCTGCCGGCCGAGTCCTACCTGGAAGAGACCTACTATCACCGCCTCAACCCGCCGCAGGGTTTTGCCTTCCAGCGCGTCTACACCGACGCCGACCGCAACGGCGTGCGCGAGCTGGACGAGGCGATGGCGATCGAGGACGGCGATGTCGTGCTGGTGCCGAAGGGCTATCACCCCTGCGCGGCCTGCCACGGCTACGACCTCTATTATCTCAACGTCATGGCCGGACCGAAGCGGACGTGGAAATTCCACAACGCGGCCGAGCACGAATGGCTGATGAAGGCCTGACTGCGCATTGGTCCAGCCGGGAGAAAATCGTCGGCTAACGAGCTTGCGGCTGGACTTGCCTTCGAAAACCCATGAAAGCTTCGTCAATCCGTCATGGAAATCACCTATGGCAGCGGTTCCGGTGCATGTCGCCGCAAACGCCTTGGCGTTTTGGGACCCACGACTTGCCAAGACAATGACTTGAAGCGCGTCGCATGATCCTTCGGGCGCGGCGCGCTTGACGAGGAACGCCAATGCGCTACGCCATCTACTACACACCGGAACAGGACGAGAAGCTGGCGCGCATTGCCGCCAACTGGCTGGGCCGCGACCCATTCGGGGCGGCGACGCGGCCGGTGGAGGCCGTGGGCGATCTGTCTGCCGCGGAAGTCGCCTTCCACACGGCGTCGGCCAGGCGCTACGGGTTCCATGCGACGCTGAAGGCGCCATTCCGGCTGGCGCCGAACGAGACCGAAGCCTCGCTGCGGGCCGCGCTCGACGCTTTCGCCGAGGCGACGCCGCCTGTCGTCATCCCGCGTCTGGTCGTCGGGCAGATCGACGGCTTCTTCGCGCTGGTGCCGGAAACGCGGTTCGCGCCGCTCAACGACTTCGCCGGCGAGGTGGTGCGCGCCTTCGACAGTTTCCGCGCGCCGCTCACCGAGGCCGAGATCGAGCGCCGCAGCCCCGATGCGCTGAAGCCGGACGAGTTCCGCAACCTCTGCCAATGGGGCTATCCTTACGTCTTCGACACATTCCGCTTCCACATGACGCTGTCGGGGCGCGTCGGGCCCGAGGAGAGCCCGCGTCTTCGCGCGGCGATCGACGGCCTGTTCGCCGACGTGCTGCGGCAGCCGGTGCCGGTGGATGCGCTGACCCTGTTCGTCGAAAGCGAGCCCGGCGCCCCGTTCATGGTGCTTTCGCACCACGCGCTTGGCCGTGGCCAGGCCCGCAAGACAGCTTGATTTGATTGCCGACCGCTCGAGATAGGACCGCCTGAGATGACCGCCGAAACCGTTCTCACCAATACCCGCATCGTGCTGCCCGACGAGATCGTCGAGGGCTCGCTTCTGTTGCGCGACGGCCTGATCGCCGCCGTCGAGCCGGGCGCTGCCCGCACCGGCGAGGATATGGGCGGCGACTACATCATCCCGGGCCTCGTCGAGCTGCACACCGATCACCTCGAAGGGCATTACGCGCCACGCCCGAAAGTGCGCTGGAACCCGATCGCCGCCGTGCTTGCCCATGATGCCCAGGTGGCGACCGCCGGCATCACCACCGTGCTCGACGCCCTGCGCGTCGGCATGGACGAGGACGCCGACCTGAAATCCGACGATGTGCGCAAGCTGGCCGATGCGATCGAGGACAGCGTGCGCCAGGATCGGCTCAGGGCCGACCATTTCATCCATTTGCGCTGCGAGGTCTCGGCGCCCGATTGCCTCGAGGCTTTCGCCAATTTCGAGACCGACGACAGGGTGAAGCTCGCCTCGCTGATGGACCATGCGCCCGGACAGCGCCAGTTCGTCAATCTTGAAACCTATGCCTATTACTACCAGCGCAAGCTGAAGCTGACCGACCGCGACTTCCAGAAATTCTGCGAGAAGCGGATGGCGGAATCGGCCCGCAATTCCGGCCCGAACCGGGTCTTCATCTCGGCCGCCTGCCGCGAGCGCGGCATCGTGCTAGCCAGCCATGACGATGCGACCGCCGGCCATGTCGACGAGGCGATCGAGCAGGGCGTGCGCGTCGCCGAGTTCCCGACGACGGAAGAAGCGGCCAAGGCCTCCAAGGCGGCGGGTCTCGGCGTGCTGATGGGTGCGCCGAACGTCATGCGCGGCGCCTCGCATTCCGGCAATGTCTCGGCGCGCACGCTTGCCGCCGACGGCCTGCTCGACATCCTGTCGTCCGACTACATCCCCTTCAGCCTGATCCAGTCGGCCTTCTTCCTCGGCGATGTTGTCGAAGGGATTTCGCTGCCGCAGGCGGTGGCGATGGTCTCGAAGAACCCGGCCGAAGTGGTCGGCCTCGCCGATCGCGGCGTCATCGAGCCGGGCCGCCGGGCCGACCTGGTGCGCGTGCGCGTCGACGACCATGTGCCGGTCGTGCGCACCGTGTGGCGCCAGGGCCGCCGGGTCGCATGATGGCGTCGGCCCTCATCGAGCGCGAGCTGACCGATAGCCTGCCGATCCGCAACGGCGTCTTCGTCGCGGTGGTCGGTCCGAGCGGCGCCGGCAAGGACACGGTGATCGGCTACGCCAAGCAGCGCTTTGCCGGTGAGACGCGGCTGGAATTCGTGCGCCGCGTCATCACCAGGCCGAGCGACACGGCAAGCGAGGACCACGACACGCTGGCGGACGCCGCCTTCGCGGAAGCCGAGGCAGACGGCGCCTTCTCGCTGTGCTGGGACGCGCACGGCCTGCGCTACGGCCTGCCGGCCGATGTCGACTGGGCCGTGGCGAACGGCCATGTCGCCGTGGCGAATGTCTCCCGCGCGGTCATCCCGGCGCTGCGCGAACGCTACGCCAACCTGGCCGTGGTCGAGATCACCGCCACGCCGGAGATCCTCGCCGAGCGGCTGGCGGCGCGCGGCCGCGAATCGCGCGGCGAAGTGCTTGCCCGCCTGGCGCGCAGCGCCAGCGTCAAGCTGACCGGGCCGGACGTCACCTCGATCGACAACAGCGGCGACAAGGAGCTCGCCGGCGAACGCTTCGCCGAGGTGCTGCGCAAGGCGATGGCGTTCTCCGATCTGTCGGACATGATCTAAGCGCCTTCCCCTTCTCCCCTTGTGGGAGAAGGTGGCCGCGAAGCGGCCGGGTGAGGGGTGCTGGAAGGAATGAAGCGCTGGCGGTTGGCACAACGGTGCTGCCAGGCGAACGCCATTGCCCAGCTGGAACACCCCTCATCCGTCTCGGCGCTTCGCGCCGATCCACCTTCTCCCACAAGGGGAGAAGGGAAGTCTGCGCTTCACTTGTTGAAGTTGGCGATGAACTGCTTGAACTGCGGCGTCGGCGGCCTGGCGAACATCTCCTTCGGCTCGCCGACCGAATCCACCTCGCCCTTGTGCAGGAAC
>NZ_RZSB01000699.1:0-3193 GCF_004023285.1 Mesorhizobium sp. M2A.F.Ca.ET.067.02.1.1 | reverse complement strand
GGCGTGCGCGCCGCCACGCCCGGCATGATCGAGGGATCGAGGCTGTCGCAGTCCAGGGTGACGACGACACGCGCTCCTTCCGGAATGTGGCGCAAAGCGGCTTCGACGCCGTGGGCGTGAACCTCGCGCGCTGTGACGAACCGGCTGCCATAGCGCCTCGCCGCTTCGATTTCCGCGAGACGTGCGCTGCCGACGCTGCGCAGGCCGACCTGCACCATGCCGGCGACATGGGCCATCTCGCTCGCCCGCCGCATCGGGCTCGAATAGCCGTATCGATCGCCATGCACCTCGTCGCGCCAGTCGATATGGGCGTCGATCTGCAAGACCCAGACCGGCCCGTGTTCGCCAAAACCGGCAAGGAAAGGAATGGTGGCGGAATAATCGCTGCCGTTGGTGTGCTCCTTGCCACCTTATCGCCTGTGACAGCCGTGGAGAAACTGCGCGCTTCGGACAAAGCGGCGCTTGCCGAATGCCTGAAATATGTCGGCGACTTCCCGGGCGAGGTTCCCGGCGTGAACGACACGCCGACACCGGCGCTTCACATCGACAACACCATCAAGCTCGCCGGACAGCTGCGCGCTCGACGCAACAGCCCGGCAGGCGCTGATCCTCGATGACGAGTTGTCGTATCTGCAGTGATGGCGATGACACTGCCAAAGTTCTCGTCGCAGGCAGGGTTCGTCGTCGGCCTCCGCATCACGCCCGCCGCGCTTATCGGCGGCATATCCAAAAGTCGCATAAGATAGATTATGGAACTTGCGTGTTTTGCCGGGGCTTTCGCCATTGGCGACAAACTCTGTGGACTGGCTGCGTGCGCCGCCTCGCGAATTCGAGCTACCAGCCAAACGCAGGAATGACGGGCTGCGATACTGGCTGAGCAGTCGCCGCTATCGCTCTGACTCGTAAGGAATTTCAACCACCATGCCATCATAGGCCGGCACCACGTGCTCCGGCGTCTCGGCCATCACCACGGCGTAGTCCAGCGGCACGTGCATATGCGTCAGCACGGCCTTGTTCGGAGCCAGTTTCTCGATCCAGCCCAGAGCTTGGCCGAGCGACAGATGGCTGGGATGGGTGTTGTACTGCAGCGCGTCGAGCACCAGCATGTCGAGGCCCAGCAACCGCGCGGCCGTGACGGCCGGGAAGTCGCTGATATCCGGGCAGTAGGCAAGCCCGCCGATGCGGAAGCCCAGCGAAATGATGTCGCCATGGATCTGCGGCAGCGGCTCAAAGGTGAGGGCGCCCCCCTCGCCTTCGATCACCACCGGCCTCGCGTGATCGATGATATGGGCCTTGACGATCGGCGGATAGGAGCTGCCGGGCGGCGTCTCGAAGCAATAGCCGAAGGCCTGGCGCAGCCGCTCCATCGTCGGTTCGTCGGCGTGGATGTCGATCCTGTGCCGCTGGTCGTGCACAAAACCGCGCAGATCGTCGATGCCATGGATATGGTCGGCATGCGGATGGGTATAGACGACGGCGTCGATACGCCGGACCGAAGCCATCAGCATCTGCTGGCGGAAATCCGGTCCGGTGTCGATGACGACCGTGGTGCGCGCGCCATTGGCGGCAATGCGCTCGACCAGGGCCGCCGTGCGCATGCGCCGGTTCTTCGGATTCGCGGGATCGCAATTGCCCCAATCGCCGGTGATGCGCGGCGTGCCGGGCGATGAGCCGCAGCCAAGGATGGTGAAGCGCAGCCGGTCGCTCATGTCCGCGCCATGTCTGGACGCGGCATCTTGGTGAACAGCCTGAAGAAATTGCCGGTGGTGATATCGGCGATCTCGGTTTCGCTGACGCCGATGGTCTCGGCAAGAACCTTCGCCGTGTTCGTCACATAGGCCGGTTCGTTGCGTTTTCCCCGATGCGGGATCGGCGCGAGGTAGGGCGCGTCGGTCTCGACCAGCAGCCGGTCACGCGGAACATCGGCCGCGATGGCCCGCAAATCGGGGGAATTCTTGAAGGTCAGGATGCCGGAGAAGGAGACATAGCCGCCCAGCGCCACGCCGACTTCGGCCAGCCTGCGTCCAGACGAAAAACAGTGAAGAATGAAGGGGAAGGCGCCCTTCCCTGTCTCGTCCTCGAGGATCGACGCCATGTCGTCGTCGGCATTGCGCGCATGGATGACCAGCGGCAGGCCGGTCCGTCGCGCAGCGGCGATATGGGTGCGAAAACCTTGCGCCTGCGCATCGCGCGGCGCCTTGTCATAGTGGTAATCCAGTCCGGCCTCGCCGATCGCCACCACCTTTGGGTGACCGGAAAGCCGGACCAGCTCGTCGGCGGTGACGTCGAGCTCTTCCGCCGCATTGTGCGGATGAGTGCCGACCGAGCAATAGACCTCGTTGAAAGTTTCAGCGATTTCAAGGATCTGCTGAAAGCGCCTCACGCGCGTCGAGATCGTGACCATGCGGCCTACCCCGGCGGCGAGGGCGCGGGCGACGATAGCCGCCCGCTCCTCGGCAAAGTCCGGAAAGTCGAGATGGCAGTGGCTGTCGACCAGCATCAGGCGCCTTGCTCGACATAACGCGGGAACACGCCCTCCGGCGCCGGCAACGCGGCGCCGGGCACCAGCGCTTGGTCGGCATGGATGTGCTCGAAAGCACGCTTGCCCGCAGGCACGGCCAGCAGGTCGAGCAGCTTGGCCGCCGATCCCGGAATGAAGGGCTGGCAAAGGAGTGCCACGCGTCGCACCAGTTCGGCCGTTGTCCACAAGACCGTTTCCATCCGCTCCGGATTGGTCTTCTTCAGTGCCCACGGCTCCTGGGAAGCGAAATAGCGGTCCGCTTCCGCCACCACGCCGAAGATCGCGGCCAACGCTAGATGGATGCCCTGCTCCGCCATCGCCCGGCGCGAAACGGCCAGCGCTTCGATCGCCTGGTCGAGGATCGCCGTATCGGCCTCCGCCAGCTCGTCGCGCTTCGGCACCGCACCGCCGCAATTCTTGGCGATCATGGACAGCGACCGCTGCGCCAGATTGCCAAGGCCATTGGCGAGATCCGCGTTGGTGCGGTTGACGATCGCCTCATGGCTGTAGTTGCCGTCCTGACCGAACGGCACCTCGCGCAGGAAGAAATAGCGCACCTGGTCAACGCCGTAATGGTCCACCATCGTGAACGGGTCGATGACGTTGCCGACCGACTTCGACATCTTCTCGCCGCGGTTGAACAGGAAGCCGTGGCCGAAGACGCGCTTCGGC
>NZ_RZSB01000698.1:0-3194 GCF_004023285.1 Mesorhizobium sp. M2A.F.Ca.ET.067.02.1.1 | reverse complement strand
GAACCGTACTGAGCGCCAGCCAGACGAATACGACCGGGGCAGGGGTGTGGCGAAAAATCGCCTTGATCGTCGACATCCCAAGCTCTTCCCCACGCGCCTCGACCATTTGATGCACGGAAAAGCTTTCGATCGCGTAACCCTTGCCCGGCTCGCGGGCCGCCACCCGAAGTTCGAGCGAAGAGTGTGGCCCGCCACCCCAAGCTCGAAGAGCAAAGGGTGGTGCGGACGACGGGAATCGAACCCGTACGATCAGAGATCGAGGGATTTTAAGTCCCTTGCGTCTACCAATTCCGCCACGTCCGCAGGCGTGCCCTTTTCAGATGCCTGATTTGAGCCGTCAAGCGATGTTTCGGACCGACTGATTTTACACAGCCAGCCAGCATGCGATGGATGTCCGAATTTAATATTAGCGATATGTAAAATGCAAAGTCCGCCAAACCGGTTTCGTTAGCCTTTCTGTGCCAGCATCGAGCCGGCTTTGATGGTGGAACCATGCGTGGGCCAGGCTGGATCCGGGGGCTACGGGAGGAGGCGCGGCAGCTGCGCTGCGAGATCGATCGGCTCGAGCGCGATCTGATCAAAGCCGCCAATTCGAAAGCCAAATGCAACCTGCACGACGTCGCGCATACGCTGCGCTGGCAGAAGGCCCGGCTCCAGCGATTGGAAGAATGCCTCGCAGCCATGCCGGCCGGAAAGATCGCTTCGGACGGGTCCTGATCGGTCCGATTGCAACCTTGCGTCGAGGCTTAACCATTATTGGTCCTGCGCTTGCCGAGCAGGGGCGCATTGGGAAGTGGCGCGATCGCGGAATTACGGTTTGCGGGGATGCCGTTAGGTTAGCCCACAAGGCGGTTCGATCCGCCGAGGCCGGCGTCTACCAGGCCCCTACCCATTCCCCCGCCCCCTGCGGGCGCCGGCCACCTGATTTCCAAGAGACAATACAGGATGGCGCCTCAGCACTGCCGCCACAGCGGCAAGCCTCAGAATTTATAGCTGAAATTCACGCCCAGCGTCTGCAGCTTCACGTCCTGGTCGCGCTCGGTGAAAGTATCTGAAGCGTCGAAATGCTCCTTGCCGAAATCGTAGTAGCGGTATTGCGCGCCGACGACGACATTGTTGGTCAAGGCATAGTCGACGCCGGCGCCGAGCGTCCAGCCGGTGCTGGTACGGGTCCGGGCAAAGCTTGTGCCTGCCGTCTGCGAGGTTTCGATGCCGGCGAACGCGACGCCGCCAATGCCATAGATCAGCAGGCGATCCATGGCGTAGCCTGCCTTGGCATCGACCGATCCGAACCATTTGACGTCGGTGCCGAAGGTGTTTGCCGGGGCGGCATCGGCGGTGCCGTCGATCGAGGCGTAGTTGAGGTCGGCCTCGGCGCCGATCACTGCCTGGTCGAACTGCCAAAGGCCCGCGACATGGCCGCCGACGAAACCGCCGTCGATGTCGGGCTTGACCGAACCGCCGTCGACGGTGATGTCGGACCGGCCCCAGCCGTAGCCGGCCTGCATGCCGGCATAATAGCCGGTCCAGTCGAAGCCAGGCGCGGTCATCGGCAGATCAGCGCCCAGATCCGCCGCCCAGGCAGACCCGGACAGCAGGGCAAGAAAGCCGGCACTGGCGAGCGTCAGTCGACGCATCGAGCACTCCGAAATGGCGGTTCCGAAAGACTCCCTGGGAAAGACTAGCCCCTTTCGCCGCTGAACGGAATTGCATCTCTGCAACAGTGGTTTGCGACCTGATGCTCTGGCTCCAGGCACCGACATTTGCCAAAGTGCCTCATGCAGAGGAACTCGCCAATGACGAACGCCAAGCCGACAAGCGCCGTAAAAACCAAGCCGTGGACGGAGGTGGCGACACATCTGGTCGATGTCGCGATGGGCCGAAAGCCCGCGGATCTGGTCATCCGCAACGGGCGCTGGGTGAATGTCCATTCGGGCGAGATCATCCCCGGCACGGACATCGCGATCGCCGCCGGCCGCTTCGCCTATTGTGGGCCGAATGCCAGCCATGCCATCGGGCCGGGGACCAAGGTCGTCGATGCCGGCGGGCGCTATCTGGTGCCCGGCCTTTGCGATGCGCATATGCATGTCGAAAGCGGCATGGTGACGGTGACGGAGTTCTGCCGCGCGGTGATCCCGCATGGCACCACCTCGATGTTCATCGATCCGCACGAGATCGCCAATGTGCTCGGACTACCGGGAGTCAGGCTGATGCATGACGAGGCGGTGGCGATGCCGATCAATGTGCATGTGCAGATGCCGTCCTGCGTGCCGTCGGCGCCGGGACTGGAGCATGCCGGCGCCGAATTGACGGTGGCCGACGTGGCCGAGGCCATGACATGGGACAACATCATCGGGCTTGGCGAGGTGATGAATTTCCCCGGCGTCGCCGCCAACAATCCGGTGATGTCGGGCGAGATTGCCGAGACGGTCAAGGCCGGCAAGACGGTCGGCGGCCATTATGCATCGCCCGATCTCGGCCTGCCGTTCCATGGCTATGTCGCGGGCGGGGCCGAGGACGACCATGAAGGCACGCGCGCCGAGGACGCGATCGCGCGCGTGCGCCAGGGCATGAAGGCGATGCTGCGGCTGGGATCGGCCTGGTACGACGTCGCGGCGCAGATCAAGGCGGTGACCGAAGGCGGCATCGACCCGCGCAACTTCATCCTGTGCACCGATGACAGCCATTCCGGCACGCTCGTGCACGAAGGCCATATGGACCGGGTGGTACGGCATGCCATCCAACAGGGCCTGAAGCCGGTGACGGCGATCCAGATGGCGACGCTCAACACCGCGCAGCATTTCAGGCTGGAGCGCGAGATCGGCTCGATCGCGCCGGGGCGACTGGCCGATCTTCTGATCGTTTCGGACCTTGCCCGGATGACCATCGACGAGGTCTATGGCCGCGGCGTCAGGCTGGCGAAGGCCGGCAAGCTCGAGATCGACATCCCCGCCTATGATTATCCGCAATCGGCGAAGAACACGGTCAAGCTCGGCAAGAAGCTCGCGGCGAAGGATTTCGACATTGCGGCGCCGCAGGGCGCCAACGAGGTGCGGGCGCGGGTCATCGGCGTGATCGAGAACCAGGCGCCGACGCGGGCGCTAGAGGCAGACCTGCCGGTCGAGGACGGGTTGGTCGCCATGGATCGGCGCAACGACATCTGCCAGATCGCCCTGGTCGAGCGCCATCGCGGC
>NZ_RZSB01000697.1:0-3195 GCF_004023285.1 Mesorhizobium sp. M2A.F.Ca.ET.067.02.1.1 | reverse complement strand
CCTCGCCCTTGTGCAGGAACATCACCTTGCTCGATACGTCGCGGGCAAAACTCATCTCATGCGTGACCACCAGCATGGTGCGCCCTTCCTCGGCAAGCGAGCGCATGACGCGCAGCACCTCGCCGACCAGTTCCGGATCCAGCGCCGATGTCGGCTCGTCGAACAGCATCACCTTGGGGTTCATCGCCAGGGCGCGGGCAATTGCCGCGCGCTGCTGCTGGCCGCCCGACATATGCGGCGGATAGTAGTTGCGGCGCTCCCATATGCCGACGCGCTTCAGCAAGGCCTCGGCCTGCTCCAGGCACTCGGCGCGCGGCCGCTTCAAAACATGCGTCGGCGCTGCGACGAGGTTTTCCAGCACGGTCATGTGCGACCAGAGATTGAAGCTCTGGAAGACCATGGCGAGGTTGGCGCGAATCCGTTCCACCTGGCGGATGTCGGCCGGCATCTGATGGCCGTCGCGGCTTCGCTTCATCTTGATCAGCTCGCCGTCGACCCGCACCTCGCCGGAGTCAGGGGTCTCCAGCAGGTTGATGCAGCGAAGCATCGTGCTCTTGCCGGACCCGGAGGAGCCGAGGATGGAAATCACGTCGCCCTTGTGGGCTTCCAGCGAAATGCCCTTGAGCACCTCGTGATCGCCAAAGCATTTGCGCAGGTCCTTGACGCTGATGGCAGGCGTCTCTCCGGAGGACGGTGCTGCTTTCGCGGCAGCGGCGACATTTGCCGACATCACAACACCTCCGGTACGGGTTTGATTTGCTGACTCTGCTCGGGCGGCGGCCGCAGATGCGGCGACAGCCGGTATTCGACCCAGGCGAACAGCCGGGCGATCGACAGGTTGAGCAGCAGGTAGATCACGCCGGCGCAGGTCAGCACCTCGATCGGCCGGAACGTGTCGTGCTGGATCTTCTGCGCCGTTCCCATCATCTCCATGATCGTGACCACCGAGGCGAGCGCGGTCGCCTTGGTCATCAGGATGATTTCGGTCGAATAGGCCGGCAGAGCGAGCCGCAGCGCGATCGGGAGCGTGACGAGGCGGAAACGGGTGAAGGCCGACATGCCGAACGCCTTGGCCGCCTCGATCTGTCCGACCGGCACCGCCCGCAGCGCGCCGCGGAATATCTCGCTCTCATAGGCGGCCGTGTTCAAGGCCATGGCGACGATCGTGCAATACATCGGATCGCGCAGGATCGGCCACAGGATCGAGCTGTGGCGGACGAAGTCGAACTGGGAGAGGCCGAAATAGATCAAATAGAGCTGCACCAGAAGCGGCGAGCCACGGAAGATGAAGACATAGGCGCGGGTGAAATATTCGCCCAATCTGTAGCCGGAAGCCCGCAGCCAGGTCAGGCCGGTGGCGATGACGAGCCCGAAGGCGATGCCGAAGAACCAGATCTCGAGCGTCAGCGGTAGCGCCTTGAGCACGCTCCACATGGTGGAAAGATAGAAATCAAAATCCACCGCCATCTCTCACTTCGGCCGCGTGAAACTGCGTGAGGTGTAACGCTCGGCCTTTTCGAAGATCGGCGTCGAGATCGAGGTCATCACCAGGTAAAGGATGCCGGCGACCGTGTAGAAAAGCAGCGAATGATGCGTCGAACGCGCGGCCTTGTTCGCGGTGAGCATCAGCTCCGCGACGCCGGTGACCGAGATCAGCGCCGAATCCTTGATGGTCAATTGCCAGACATTGCCCAGCCCCGGCACGGCGAGGCGCAGCACCTGGGGCACGATCACGAGGCGAAACCGCAGCCAGGCCGACATGCCGTAGGCGCGCGCCGCCTCCAGCTCGCCGCGGTGGATCGCCAGGAACGAGCCGCGAAAAACCTCGGCCTGGTAGGCGCCGGAAATGATGCCGACCGCAAGCACGCCGCCGAGGAAGCTCGGCATGTTCAGGATGTCGGTCGAGCCGATCGATCCGGTCGACCGCGCCACACCGGTCAGCACCTGCGTGCCGCCATAGTAGAACAGGTAGATGATCAGAAGTTCCGGTTCGCCGCGGAAGACGGTGGTGTAGCTCTCGCCGATGAACCTCAATCCGCCGCGATGCGAGAGCTTGGCCGCAGCCACCAGTGAGCCCAGCGCAGCACCAATCAGCATCGAGACGACGGTGACGGCGAGCGTCCAGGCGATGCCCCAGAGCAGTTGCACGCCCCAGCCGGCGGCCAGCAGCTCATAGGCCGTCGAAAACTGCGCCTGCAGATCGTTGAGAAACTCCACGTACGCCTTCCTTCCCGGCGACGGTTCCTTGTCTCAATGCAAAACGGGAGCAGCCTTGGCTGCTCCCGTTGCGACATCACTTGGTAATGTCGATCTTGAACCACTGCATGGAGTATTTTGACACCGAGCCGTCGTCGAGCGCGGCCTTGAGTGCCTTGTTGTAAATGTCCTGCAGGTCCTTGTCGCTCTTGCGGAAGGCGGCGCCGATGCCCGGCCCGAGGATCGGACCACCCTTGAATTGCGGCCCGACGAATTCCAGGTCCTTGGCGTCGGGCTTGGCCAGCGTGCCGAGGAAATAGGTGGTGTCGGCGAAGGCCACGTCGATGCGGCCCGCCATCAGGTCGAGGTCGTGCTCGTCGGTGGTCTTGTATTCATGGACGTTGGCGACGTCCTTCAGATATTTGTCGGCGAAGGTCGCCTCGGTGGTCGAGACCTGCAGGCCGACATTCTTGCCGGTGAGCTCCTTGCGCAGCGTGTCGAGCGCCGCCTTGGATTCGGCGTCGTCCTTCGACAGATCGATCATCTTGCCTCTGTTGGACAGGTTGGCCAGCGGGCCGTTCTTGTCGGCCAGGAAGGCCACCGGCGACGAGGCATAAGGGATCGAGAAGTCGATCGTTTTCATGCGCTCCTCGGTGATCGACATGCCGTCCATGACGATGTCGAACTTGCCTGCGGTGAGGCCCGGAATGACGCCGTCCCAATCCTGCGCGACGATGTTGCATTCGAGCTTGGCGCGGGCGCAGACATCGTTGAGGATATCCACCTCGAAGCCGACGATCTTGCCGCTGGCATCGGTCTGGTTCCAGGGGGCATAGGAGCCCTCCATGGCGACGGAGACGGTCTTCCAGTCCTTGGCCAGTGCCGGGGTCGAGCAGGTCAACGCCAGCGCCGCGAGCGCGATCCAACGTGATGATGTCACTGTAGTTACTCCCATTTTTGTTCTTGGAATGCTCAGATACCAACTGCTTAGCCCAGCCC
>NZ_RZSB01000696.1:0-3196 GCF_004023285.1 Mesorhizobium sp. M2A.F.Ca.ET.067.02.1.1 | reverse complement strand
GGCGCGGCACTACAATTTGCCGTACCGCACCACGCCGGGCTCGGCCTCCAACGCCGCCGATGCGCAGGGCGCCTATGAGACGATGATGGCGCTGTGGGGCGCGGTGCTCGGCCACGGCAATCTCGTCTATCATGCGGCCGGCTGGCAGGAGGGCGGACTGACGGCTTCGTTCGAAAAGCTCATCATCGATGTCGAGATGATCCAGCACATGATGGATTCCTGCGGCCGATCGTGGTCGACGAGGCGGAACTCGCCGTCGAGGCGCTGGGCGCGGTGCCGACCGGGGGTCATTTCTTCGGCGAACCGCACACGCTTGAGCGCTACGCCACCGCCTTCTACCAGCCGATGCTCTCCAACTGGCAGAATTACGAAGCCTGGCAGGAGGCAGGCGCGCTCGACACGACGGCGCGCGCGACCAGGCTGTGGAAGAAGGCGCTGGAGGAATATGTCCAGCCGGCCATGGACCCCGCCATGCGCGAAGCGCTCGAAGCCTATATGGCGCGCCGGAAGCAAGCGATCGGGCAAGGCGAGCCGTGAGGGAACGGCTTTCCATCTTGAATCATTTCAGCCTCTCAACTCACTGAACCAACGAGAAGAACCCATGAAGTCGCATGCAAAGGTCGTGGTCATCGGCGGCGGTGTCGTCGGATGCTCGGTGCTGTTCCATCTCGCCCGCCATGGCTGGACCGATGTCGTGCTTCTGGAGCGCGACGAGCTGACTTCGGGTTCGACATGGCATGCGGCCGGCGGCATGCACACGATCAATGGCGATCCCAACATCGCCAAGCTGCAGAAATACACGATCTCGCTCTACAAAGAGATCGAGGAGCTTTCAGAACAGGCGACCGGCGTGCATCTTACCGGCGGCGTGCTTCTGGCCGCGACCGAGGCTCGAATGGATTGGCTGCGCGGCGTGGTGTCGAAGGGCCGTTATCTCGGCTTCGACCTCGAAGTAATCTCGGCCAAGGAAGCGGCGGAACTGATGCCGCTCATAGATCCCAGCCAGTTCGTCGGCGCGGTGCGCAACAAGGAGGACGGCCATCTCGACCCGTCCGGTGTCACGCACGCCTATGCCAAGGCCGCACGGAAGCTGGGGGCCGAGGTCGAGCGCTTCACCAAGGTCGAGGACATCGTGCGCCGTCCCGACGGGTTGTGGCGCGTCATCACCAACAAGGGGGATGTCATCGCCGAGCATGTTGTCAATGCCGGCGGCCTGTGGGCGCGCGAGGTCGGCCGCATGGTCGGACTGGAACTGCCGGTGCTGGCGATGGAGCATATGTACCTGATCACCGAGGACATGCCGGAGGTCGCCGACTGGAACAAGAAGACCGGCACCGAGATCATCCACGCGGTCGATTTCGACGGCGAGCTCTACCTGCGCCAGGAGCGCGGCGGCATGCTCATGGGCACCTATGAGAAGGCCAACAAGGTCTGGTCCGAATTCCAGACGCCGTGGAATTTCGGCCATGAGCTGCTGGAGCCGGACATCGACCGCATCGCGCCGTCGCTGGAAGTCGGCTTCCGCCATTTCCCCGCTTTCCAGAAGACCGGCATCAAGCAGATCATCAACGGCCCCTTTACCTTCGCCCCGGACGGCAATCCGCTGGTCGGCCCGGTGCGCGGCCTGCCGGGCTTCTGGGTCGCCTGCGGCGTGATGGCCGGCTTCAGCCAGGGCGGCGGCGTTGGCCTCGCGCTGTCCAACTGGATGATCGAGGGCGATCCGGGCGCCGACATCTGGGCCATGGACGTGGCGCGGTATGGCGACTGGGCGACGATGGCTTATACCAACGCCAAGGTGCGCGAGAATTATTCGCGGCGTTTTTCGATCCGCTTCCCGAACGAGGAGCTGCCGGCCGGGCGTCCTCTGAAGACGACGCCTCTCTACGACATGCTGGCCGCCAGGGGCGCGCAATGGGGCGTGTCCTACGGGCTCGAAGTGCCGCTCTGGTATGCGCCGGAAGGCGTCAAGGACGAGTTCTCGTGGCGGCGTTCGACCGACTTCGACCATGTCGCCAAGGAAGTCGCGGCGGTGCGCAATGGCGTCGGCCTGTCGGAGATCTCGAACTTCGCCAAATACAAGGTGACGGGCGAGGGCGCGGCTGGATGGCTCGATCGCGTATTCGCCTGCAAGCTGCCCAAGCGCGGCCGCATGACGCTGGCGCCGATGCTGAAGGACGACGGCAGACTGATCGGCGATTTCACTTTGGCCAATATCGACGACGCAGAGTGGTTCGTCGCCGGCTCAGGCATCGCCGAGCAGTATCACATGCGCTGGTTCGAGGCCCATCTGCCCAAGGATGGCTCGGTGCGGATCGAGGCGCTGGGACAGAAGCTCACCGGCCTTGCGATTGCCGGGCCGAAGGCGGGGGAGGTGCTCGCCAAGGTCACCCGCGCCGATGTTTCCAACAAGGCGTTCCCCTTCATGGCGGTGGCCAGGATGGACATCGGCATGGCGCCGTGCCTTGTCGGCCGGGTCAGCTACACAGGCGATCTCGGCTATGAGATCTGGGTGGCGCCGGAATACCAGCGCGCCTCCTACCAGGCGCTGCTCGCTGCGGGAGAGGAGTTCGGCATTGGCCCGTTCGGCTCGCGCGCGCTGAATGCGCTGAGGCTGGAGAAGAACTACGGCTCATGGGCGCGCGAGTACCGGCCGATCTACGGGCCGGTCGAGGCCGGGCTCGACCGCTTCGTCGCCTATGGCAAGGACGCCGATTTCATCGGCAAGGAAGCGGCGCTCGCCGAGCGCCGAGAGGGCGGCAAGCTTCGGCTGCGCGCCTTCATCGTTGATGCCGTCGATGCCGATGTGATCGGCGACGAAGCGATCTGGCATGACGGTGTCGTGCGCGGCTGGGTCACGTCGGGCGGCTACGCGCATAATTCGAAGAAATCGGTCGCGATGGGCTATGTGCCGAAGGAAATTGCCGACAGACCGGACGGTTTCGAGATCGAGATCCTCGGCCAGCGTCACGCGGCGCGCATCCAGGCGGCGCCGCTGTTCGACGCCAATTTCGAGCGGATGCGCGGCTAGAGCAATTCCAGGAAAAGTGCGAAGCGGTTTTCCGTCCGGAATTGCGTCAAAACAAAAAGCCTCCTGGCGCGCATCCTGCCATCAGGCTCTGGCGCTGTCGCGATTGTCCAGCGCGAAGGCGCCCGAACCGGCAAAGAACAGGTAGAGGAAGACGAAGCAGAACAGGAT
>NZ_RZSB01000695.1:0-3197 GCF_004023285.1 Mesorhizobium sp. M2A.F.Ca.ET.067.02.1.1 | reverse complement strand
GTCCCAGGCATCGGCGGTGGGGATGATGTCGAGCACAGCGAGCCTCTCGACGCGTTCCGGATGGTCGAGCGCCAGCCGGTAGGCGACACGCCCGCCGCGATCGTGACCGGCAACCATGAAGCGCCGGAAACCCAATTTCTCCATCAGCGCGACCATGTCGGCGGCCATGGCGCGCTTGGCATAGGGCGCATGATCGGCGGCCGATGGCGGGCAGGAGCTTTGCCCATAGCCGCGCAAATCGGCGCAGACGACCGTGAAATCCCGCGCCAGGATTGGGGCGACCTCGCGCCACATCGCATGCGTCTGCGGAAAGCCGTGCAGCAGAAGCAGGCCGGGGCCGGCGCCGGCGCGGCGGGCGAAGATCCTGGCCTCACCTGCGTCGATCTCACGGCTGTCGAAATCGTCGAACATGCTTGCCTCCGGTATCTCAACCGGCGCCGGCCGATCTCACGTCCAGGCCGAATCCAGCGTCAGCGACGCTTCGAAGATCTGGTCACGCTTTTCGTCGAGCACCTTAACCGTGATGGTCAAATGCCTGCCGCCCGGCATCTCGTCGCGGGCGACGTCATGCAGGATGCGCAGCGCCTCCATGCCGGCGCGCTCGCGGCTGGCGAAGAGCTGTCCCTCGGTATCTTCCTGGCTGTGCTCGGTGTTGTAAAGGTCGAAATAGAAGCGTTGCATCGGTACGTCGGTCCCAATCCGACGGTCAATTCGCGGGCGCGATCATGGTTCCAAACATCTGATCCAGAGGGAGAATTGGCTATGCGCCGGCTTTCGGCGCGGCACCGCTCGCAACCAGCGTCGGCCTGCGGCGTTAGGGGTGGCGAACGGAGGCAGCCGGATGCTGGAATCACTCTATCTCAATCTCGGCCAGCATGACGCTCTCTCGGACGAAGAGAAAGCGTTGCTCACATCGACCTTGTCGATCGAGAAATATTTCGGCGTGGGAGAGGATATCGTTGTCGAAGGAAGCAGGCCGACCTACAGCACCCTGATCATCGACGGGCTCGCCGCCCGCTACAAGGTTCTGGAGGACGGCGGCCGCCAGTTCACCTCGCTGCAGGTCGCGGGCGATTTCGTGGACCTGCATGCCTTCCTGCTGAAGACGATGGATCACGGCATCGTCGCGCTGTCGCCCTGTCATGTGGCGGCGGCCGAGCACAGCAAGCTCAAGACGATCACCGAGCAGGCGCCGCATCTCACCCGATTGCTCTGGCTGGACACGCTTGTCGATGGCGCCATCCATCGCGAATGGATCGTGGCCATGGGGCGCCGCTCCAAGCTGTCCCATCTCGCGCATCTCATATGCGAGCTGTTCGTCAGGCTTCAGGTGGTGAAGAAGACGCGTGACATGAGCTTCCACCTGCCGCTGTCGCAGGCTCAACTCGCCGACGTGCTGGGCTTGTCCGTCGTCCATATGAACAGGGTGATCGGAACCCTGCGACGCATGAACGTCATCAGCTGGACCAACCATATGATCACGATCCTCGACTGGGAGCGGCTGGTCACGATCGCCGAATTCGATCCGACCTATCTCAGCATGTCGCGCGAGCCGAGATAGGGCGGCCGGGATGGAGCGGCCTCCTAAAGCGCGTCGCGATCTTTCAGATTCGCTCCATGCGCTTTAGGTTTTTGATTTTACGCATGTCTTTATCCCGAAACCGGTTCCCACTTTCGAGAGACATGCTTTAGCTTGGCGGAACCTTGGAGCGCGACCACAACTCGTCCAGCATGGTGAGCGCGGCGCTCGGCGCGGCCTCCTTCAGCAGCCCCTGCTGCGCGGCGGCCTTCTTGAAGGCGGCAAAGGCGACGGCCGGCCGGCAGGTGCCCGCGATCGCATCGTCTACCAGCCGCGCCGCCTTGAGATAGTCCGGCGCTTCCTTGTTCTTCCAGGTCCCGGCGAGCGCCTTCTTGGCCTCGGCCACCGTGGTGACCACCATCGTGCCGCCGCTGACGAAGCGGATGGTGAGGGGGAGGAAACGGCTCATCGGGTCCTCACCATCCGAGCCATTCGCGCGTGCGCAAGGCAAGGCCGGCAAAGGGCGCCGCGGTGATCATGGCGGCGGCGAGGGTGAGAAGAGGGCTGTTTATAGGCAAGGATTTCATGGTGCACCACAAGATTGGGGATGGGCCTAAACGAGGATGTCGCCGGTCGGTTGCATCCGGCCGGCAAGTCGGCGCGACAAGCTCGAGGTTACATGTTGCTGGCGGGCCGGATCGGCGGCGCCGGCCGGTGCGGCGGCCGCGGGCGCGGCCTCAGCGGCACATCGGCGAGCGAAGCGCGGATCACCCTCGCGGGTGGTGGCGGCATGGCGCCGCGCCGGCGCCGCAAAGCGGCCGACAGGCTGCCGATGAAGGTTCGAACGTCCATGGGACTCCTCCTCGAGAGTCCCCCCATTGACGAAGGGTTATCACCCCGGACCGGCCAGCCGCATTTAACTTTGATGTATCCGCGGCATCCCGGCGGGGGAGACGAACCGCGGCCAACCTTTTGCGACGACATGCGTTGTCCCCTGAAAGGAGACCATCATGCCGACCAGCAGCCGAACGAAATCAGACGCAGCCCAAAAACCAATCACCGGGGAGAAATCAGTCGCCAGGGAGAAATCAGTCACCGGGGAGAAATCTGACACCGCCAAGGCCGCGCGCAGGCAGCGCAGCATCCAGCGTCAGGTCGATGCCACCGATCGCAGCAAGCCGAAGCCGAAAGCCTCGGGCGCCATGCAGGCCGGCGCGCGCCGCTACCCCGTGCCGCCTTTCCCGAAGCAGCATCATCCCAAGCCCGGCGAGGAATGGGCGATCGAGCCGGCGCCGCTCTATGAGGCGCCGTTCTGGCAAGGATCCGGCAAGCTCAAGGACAAGGTCGCGCTCATCACCGGCGGCGACTCCGGCATCGGCCGCGCGGTGGCCGTGCTGTTCGCGCGCGAAGGCGCCGACGTCGCCATCGCCTATCTCAGCGAGGATCGCGACGCGGAGACGACGAAGCGCGCCGTCGAGGCCGAGGGCAGGCGCTGCCTGGCGCTGCGCGGCGACGTCGCCAAGCGCGCCTTCTGCCGCAAGGCGGTGGCCGAGACGGTCAAGGCCTTCGGCAAGCTCGACGTGCTCGTCAACAACGCCGCCTTCCAGGTTCATTCGGCCGACTTCGCCGATCTCACCGAAAAGCATTTCGACACCACGCTGAAGACCAATCTCTACGG
>NZ_RZSB01000694.1:0-3198 GCF_004023285.1 Mesorhizobium sp. M2A.F.Ca.ET.067.02.1.1 | reverse complement strand
CCGTCGGACTGACCGCCGTGATCCTGGTCGGGCTGACCTTGCTCAGCTTCTTCGCCAACAGGACGCTTGCCGCGATCGGCTCGGATGCCGCGCTGACCATTCGCGTCACCGGTCATCAATGGTGGTGGGAGGTGCGCTACGAAGACGCCACGCCGAGCCGCATCCTGACTACGGCCCACGAGATCCATATTCCCGCCGGCGAACCCGTGCGGCTTCTTCTCACCTCGACCGACGTTATCCACTCCTTCTGGGTGCCGAGCCTTTCCGGCAAGCTAGACCTCATTCCCGGCCGAATGAATGTGCTCGATATCAAGGCCGACAAGCCCGGCGTCTACCGAGGCCAATGCGCCGAGTTCTGCGGCGCGCAGCACGCGAATATGGGCACCTTCATCATCGCCGAGCCGCGCGCGAAGTTCGACGCCTGGTGGAACGACCAGTTGCAGCCGGCCGCCGCTCCAACGGGCGACGAGGCCAAGGCCGGCGAGAACCTCTTCCTGAAACGCCCCTGCGTGATGTGTCACAAGATCGGCGGCACGCCGGCAGGCGGAACGGTCGCGCCGGATCTCACCCATATCGCCAGCCGGCAGACGCTCGCGGCCGGAACATTGACGATGAGCCGCGGCAACCTCGCCGCCTGGATAGCCGACCCACAAGGCGTGAAGCCCGGCTCGCATATGCCGGTGGTCGATTTGAGCGGCGACGAGCTCAACGCCATCGTCGCCTATCTCGAGGGGCTGAAATGAGCAGCGCGGATCTCACCAGCGAACGCGATCTGCCGCCGCAGCGCGAAGCCTCCGCCAAAGGCGATATCGCACCCGAGCGTGACGGGCCGCGCGACACCGGCATGGACGATGCCAGCCTGCACCGCAGGCTGGCCCGGACATGGCGGACGCCTCCCGGCATCATCGGCGCCCTGTCGAGCGTCGATCACAAGGTCATCGCACGCCGCTACCTGATCACCGCCTTCCTTTTTCTCTGCCTGGGCGGGCTCAACGCCGTGGCCATGCGCATCCAGCTCTCGGGCCCACAGCGTGGCCTGATCGGCCCGGACCTTTACAACCAGCTGTTCACGATGCACGGCGTCACCATGATGTTCCTGTTCGCCGTGCCCATTGTGCAGGCGACCGGCATTTACTTGGTGCCGTTGATGGTCGGCACCCGCAACATCGCCTTCCCCCGCCTCAACGCCTTCAGCTATTGGGTCTATCTTTCGGGTGGCCTCTTTGCCTGGGTGTCGTTCGCCCTCGCGATGGCGCCGGATGTCGGCTGGTTCGCCTATGTGCCGCTGTCCGGACCGGAATACGGTCCGGGCAAGCGCGCCGACGTGTGGGCGCAGATGATCACCTATACCGAGGTATCCTCACTGGCCGTCGCCGTCGCGACCATCGTGACCGTGTTCAAGCAACGCGCGCCGGGCATGTCGTTGGACAAGATCCCGCTCTATGTCTGGGCCCTCCTGGTCACGTCCTTCCTCGTCGTCTTCGCCATGCCGGCGGTGATGATCACCTCGACCTTCCTGATCCTCGACCGGCTCGTCGGCACGCATATCTTCAACCCGGCCGAGGGCGGCGACGCGCTGCTGTTCCAGCACCTGTTCTGGTTCTTCGGCCATCCCGAAGTCTACATCATCTTCCTGCCGGCCACCGGCATGGTCTCCGCAATCATTCCGGTCTTCGCCCGGCGCCCGGCCTTCGGCCATCTCGGGCTGGTCCTGTCGCTGATCGCGGTCGGTTTCCTGTCGTTCGGCCTCTGGGTCCACCACATGTTCGCAACCGGGCTGCCGAAGCTCGGCGCGAGCTTCTTCACCGCATCCAGCATGTTGATCGCCATCCCCAACGGCGTTCAGATCTTCTGCTGGCTGGCCACTCTCTGGGACGGCAGGCCGGTGATCCGTACACCGCTGCTGTTCGTCTTCGGCTTCTTCTTCACCTTCGTCATCGGCGGACTTACCGGCGTCATGCTCGCCTCGGTGCCGCTCGACCTGCAGGTGCACGACACCTATTTCGTCGTCGCCCATTTCCACTACGTGCTGATCGGGGGTTCGGTCTTCCCGCTGCTCGCGGCCGCCTATTTCTGGTTCCCCAAAATCACCGGCCGCATGATGAGCGAGCGCCTCGGACGCTGGCATTTCTGGCTGGCGATGATCGGCTTCAACGCGGCATTCTTCCCTATGCACATCGTCGGCCTGTGGGGCATGCCGCGCAGGGTCTACACCTATCCGGCCGAGCTCGGCTGGGGGAACATCAATCTCTTCATCAGCGCCGGCGCGGTGCTCTTCTTCCTGAGCTTCGTGCTGTTTGCGTTCAACTTGGTTCATGGCGCGCTAAGGGGCACGCCCGCAGGCGACAATCCCTGGGATGCCGGCACGCTTGAATGGGCGACGTCCTCGCCACCGCCCGGCTATAATTTCGCGCGCATTCCGATCGTGACGAATGTCGAGCCGCTCTGGGCCGAACGCGGGGCGCTTCCTGTCGCGACCGGGCTTCGGGTCGACGTTCGCGAATTGCTCGTCTCCACCGTGGCGGAAGCCCATCCCGACATCCGCGAAAAATCGGCGACGCCGTCGATCTGGCCGCTGTTGGCGGCCATCGCCGTCGGCGCCACCTTCCTGTACTCGATCTTCACGCCCTGGGCGATCATCTGGGGCGCCGCGCCGATCGCCGTCACCTTGGTCGGCTGGTTCTGGCCGAAGGCCGATCCGGAGGACGAGGAATGAACCAGCGTCCCGCCCTCGATCTTACCGGCCTCCCGACCTTTGGCCATGGCCCGCGCAGCCCGACCTGGTGGGGCACGCTTGGCTTCATGGCGCTGGAAGGCATGGGCTTCGCGCTAGCCGCCGGCGCTTACCTCTACCTCGTTACTTTGTGGCCCAACTGGCGCCTGAGCGCTCCGCAGCCCAACCATTGGCCGGGAACCATCGTGACGCTGCTTCTCATCGCCAGCCTGGTGCCCAACCACATCCTCAACGGCTATGCCAAGCGATGCGCCATGCGGCCCGTGCGGATCGGAATGGTGGTGATGTCGCTGCTCGGCCTCGCGCCTCTTGTCGTGCGCTGGTTCGAGTTTCCCGCCCTGAATATCTACTGGGACACGAATGCCTACGGCTCGATGCTCTGGGTGCTGCTTGGTCTCCACACCACGCATCTGATCACCGATGTCGGCGATACGATTGTCCTGACGGTGTTGATGTTCACGCAC
>NZ_RZSB01000693.1:0-3210 GCF_004023285.1 Mesorhizobium sp. M2A.F.Ca.ET.067.02.1.1 | reverse complement strand
GATGCGGCGCGCATGCAGATGCAGTCGGTTCTGCATGCCGCCCGGGAATTCCCAGTTGGTATCGGCCTCGAAATATTTCGGGTCGCCGATGATCGGGCAGCCGATATGGGCGGCGTGGACGCGAAGCTGGTGCGTGCGGCCGGTATAGGGCTCCATCTCCAGCCAGGACAGCGACTGCGCCGCCTGCTCGACGACGCGATAGTAGGAAACGGCATGGTCGGCGCCCTTCTCGCCATGCTTGGCGATGCGCACGCGGTCACCATCCGGTGTCGCCTCCTTGACCAGCCAGGTCGAGATCTTATCCTCGCGCTTCGGCGGCACGCCCTTGACCAGCGCCCAGTAAGTTTTCTTGGTCTCTCGCGCCCGGAATGCTTCCGAGAGCTTCATTGCGGCAAGACGCGTGCGGGCAACCACCAGCACGCCGGAGGTGTCGCGGTCGAGGCGGTGGACGAGGCGCGGCTTCTCGCCCTTCTGGTTGCGCCAGGCCTCCAGCATGTCGTCGACATTGCGGGTGACGCCCGAGCCGCCCTGCACCGCAAGGCCGGCCGGCTTGTTGAAGACGAAGACCTTCGGGTCCTCGTGCAGAAGCATCTTGGCGAGCACGTCGGCATCGCCCTGGTTGCGGATCGAGTGGCCGGTAAGCGGCGCATCGCCTTTCTTGTCGATGTCGAGCGGCGGGATACGCACCGTCTGGCCAGGCTCTACGCGCGTGTCCGCCTTCGCCCTGCCGCCGTCGATGCGGATCTGGCCCGAGCGCAACAGCTTCTGCAGGTGGCCAAAGCCTAGGCCCGGATAATGGACCTTGAACCAACGGTCGAGCCGCATGCCCGCCTCGCCGGCCTCCACCGTGATCTGTTCTACACCTGCCATGGATACGCTTTTCCGTTTGAAAGCGGCGCCATAGCACTAAGGCGAACAGGTTGCGAGCCAAAGACCCAACAAAGCGCGACGATTACCCCAATCGCGGCCGATGGCGGGCTGGTCTGCTCGCTCAGTCGGCGGAAGATGACGGCGATACCGCGCAGACCGTCGAGCGCGTCAGGAAGCGCTTCTCGCGGCCATTGTCGAGCGAGAACATGCCGCCCTGCCCTTCACCACGTCGATGATCAGGTCGGTGTGCTTCCAAACTTCATATTGCGAGGCGCTGATATAGACCGGCATGTCGCCGATCTCGCCGAGCATCACGTCATTGTCGCCGATCATGAACTCGCCGCGCGCATAGCACATCGGCGAGGATCCGTCGCAGCAGCCGCCGGACTGGTGAAAGAGCACCGGCCCGTGGTCGGCGATGATCTCGGCCAGCAGCGTCTTGGCCGCCGCCGTGGCCGAGACTTTGCCCAATGAAGCCCTGTCCATGGCAATCCTCCTATGTTGAAGGGAGGGCACCGTCCGCGGCGCCCTCCCTTCCCCCTTCGCCCTGGGAGGATCAGAAGAAGCCGAGCTTCTTCGGGCTGTAGCTGACCAGCATGTTCTTGGTCTGCTGGTAGTGGTCGAGCATCATCTTGTGCGTCTCGCGGCCGATGCCGGACTGCTTATAGCCGCCGAAGGCGGCATGCGCCGGATAGGCGTGATAGCAGTTGGTCCAGACGCGGCCTGCCTGGATCGCGCGGCCGAAGCGGTAGCAGCGGTTCGCGTCGCGGCTCCAGATGCCGGCGCCGAGGCCGTACAGCGTGTCGTTGGCGATCGACAGCGCCTCGTCATCGTCCTTGAAGGTCGTCACCGACACCACCGGCCCGAAGATTTCTTCCTGGAAGATTCGCATCTTGTTGTGACCCTTGAAGACCGTCGGCTTCACGTAGTAGCCGCCGGCAAGGTCGCCCGGCAGGTGGTTCTGCTCGCCGCCGGTCAGCACCTGGGCTCCCTCCTGGCGACCGATATCGAAGTAGGAGAGGATCTTTTCCAACTGCTCGCTCGAAGCCTGCGCGCCGATCATGGTGGCCGGATCGAGCGGATCGCCCTGCACGATCGCTTCGACGCGCTTCAGCGCGCGCTCCATGAACTTGTCGTAGATCTTCTCATGTACCAGCGCGCGGCTCGGGCACGTGCAGACCTCGCCCTGGTTGAGCGCGAACATGACGAAGCCCTCGATCGCCTTGTCGAAGAAGTCGTCATCCTCGGCAACGACATCCTGGAAGAAGATGTTGGGCGACTTGCCGCCGAGTTCCAGCGTCACCGGGATGAGGTTCTGCGAGGCATACTGCATGATCAGGCGGCCGGTCGTCGTCTCGCCGGTGAAGGCGATCTTGGCGATGCGGTTCGACGATGCCAGCGGCTTGCCGGCCTCGAGGCCGAAGCCGTTGACGATGTTGAGCACGCCTTCCGGCAGAAGGTCACCGATAAGGTCGGCCCACAGCATGATGGTGGCGGGCGTCTGCTCGGCCGGCTTCAGCACCACGCAATTGCCGGCGGCGAGCGCGGGCGCCAGCTTCCAGCAGGCCATCAGCAACGGGAAGTTCCAGGGGATGATCTGGCCGACGACACCCAGCGGCTCATGGAAATGATAGGCGACCGTGTCATGGTCGATCTCGGAAAGGCTGCCCTCCTGGCTGCGAAGGACGCCGGCGAAATAGCGGAAGTGGTCGATGGCCAGAGGCAGGTCCGCCGCCGTCGTCTCGCGGATCGGCTTGCCGTTGTCCCACGTTTCGGCGAGCGCCAGCAGGTCGAGATTGTCTTCCATGCGGTCCGCAATGCGATTGAGGATCAAGGCGCGGGCCGCCGGACTGGTCTTGCCCCAGGCATCCTTGGCCTTGTGCGCGGCGTCGAGCGCGGCTTCGACGTCCTGTGCGTCGGACCTTGCGATCTCGCAAAGCGGCCGGCCGGTCACCGACGAGATGTTGTCGAAGTATCTTCCGGCATGCGGGGCGACCCAGCGGCCACCGATGAAGTTGTCATAGCGCTTGGCGAAGGGGACCTTGGCCGCGCGTGAGAACTCAACCTTGTTCATTGTCTGCCTCCCAGCAAAAACGGCGTCACGGAATGTGGCGCGTCGCTGGAAACACTTGCCGACGCTCTTCGGCCTGTCATCCCCAGGGAAACGGATCGCGGCCGCCGAGTGTCGCAGAACTGCGACAGGTCAGGTTGCGTAAATCAATGCGGCCGGCGGATGCTGAAACGGGCGAGCTTGCGATGCAGCGTCGCGCGCGAGATGCCGAGGCTCTGCGCCGCTGCCGAGACATTGCCGCCGGTGCGCGCCATCGCGCGCTGCAGCAC
>NZ_RZSB01000692.1:0-3214 GCF_004023285.1 Mesorhizobium sp. M2A.F.Ca.ET.067.02.1.1 | reverse complement strand
GTCGCATCCCTATATCGCAACAGCTGGTTCGATCGGGTTGTAAACACGGTAACACTTACGACCATTTCGTTCCCGGAATTTTTCGTGGCCTACATGCTCGCCTTCCTGGTTATCTCGCGCGATACGTTTGCGGGCACCGAATTCGCCCAGTCTTTACCAGCCTGGCTGGCGATTTCGATCAACTGGACCCTTAACGTCGTACCGAAGTTCCCAACGCTGGCCAATATCAACGACGAGACCCCTTTCTGGGACCACGTCTGGCGTGCCGCTCTGCCGTCCATCACCCTCACGCTTGTCATCGTTGCTCACATGATGCGAATGACGCGCGCGGCTATTCTCAACATGCTTTCAAGCCCCTATATCGACATGGCCCGATTGAAGGGAATGGGGCCAATGGTTGTCGTCGTCCGGCACGCTTTGCCAAATGCCTGGGCCCCGATTGTGACGGTAGTGGCCTTCAATCTTGCCTATCTCATCGTCGGCGTCGTGATTGTCGAGGTGGTGTTCGTCTATCCCGGCGTCGGGCAACTGATGGTCGACGCCGTGAGGTCAAGAGACGTACCGGTCGTTCAAGCCTGCGCGCTTGTGTTCGCCGCAGCCTACATCCTGCTCAACCTGATCGCCGATATCATCTCCATCGCAACCAACCCGAGACTGTTGCACCCACGATGACAAGTGCAGAGCCTGTGATCCAGACCACCAGAGCGCGTAGGGTGAGGCGGACGCGCCGATCTCGCATGAGGATAGCGCTGAAAAAGGCCCCACTCAGCGCCTGGTTCGGTATGGGTGTGATCCTCTGCTACATTATCGTCGCGTTATTTGCGCCTCTGATCGCACCATATCGAGAAACGCAGGTCTTTAGCGAGGCATTCGCGCCCTGGAGCCACGAGTTTACGTTCGGCACCGACCAACTCGGTCGCGACATGCTTACACGACTGATCTACGGAGCCCGCAACACGATCGGCATCGCCTTCATCACAACTATTTTATCCTTCGCAGCGGGTGTGACGCTCGGCCTTCTCGCTGCAATGTACCGGGGCTGGCTGGATCAGCTATTGTCACGCGCCGTGGACGTGTTGATGTCGATTCCGAGCCTGATATTCGCACTGATGCTGCTTTCGATTTTCGGCTCTTCAATGGCCAGCCTCATCTTGATCATAGCTCTGCTCGATTCGACGCGCGTGTTCCGTCTGGCGCGAGCAGTTGGCCTGAACGTGGTGGTGATGGAATATGTCGAGGTCGCGCAGCTGCGGGGCGAAGGCCCCGCATGGATTCTCCGCAAGGAAATCCTGCCCAATGTTCTGCCGCCGCTCATTGCGGAGTTTGGTCTGCGATTTTGTTTTGTTTTCCTAACCATTGCAGCATTGTCGTTCCTGGGCGTCGGCATACAGCCGCCATCCGCCGATTGGGGATCGATGGTGCGGGAAAACGCGACGCTGATTACCTATGGCGATGTCACGCCGCTTCTGCCGGCGGGCGCCATTGCCCTCCTCACAGTAGCGGTGAACTTCGTCGTAGACTGGTTTTTGCATTCAACGAGCGGACTGCGTGATGAAAAGTAGCAATGTCATCGCGCGCGAAAGGGGGACAGATCTTCTCACGGTCCGCAATCTTCACGTTGAAGGCTTTTCCGGCGAGCGCTGGCACCCGATCGTGCGCGGCGTTGATTTCTCACTCAAACGCGGAGAAGTGCTTGGACTAATCGGCGAATCCGGCGCCGGAAAGTCGACTATCGGCCTTGCTGCAATGGGATATGCCAAGCCAGGATGCCGTATTACCCAAGGCTCCGTGGCCTTCGATGGCGCCGATCTTTTGTCAATGAGCGAAGCACGCCGTCGGCGCCTCCGGGGCTCCCGTATTGCCTATGTGGCGCAAAGCGCAGCTGCCTGGTTCAACCCGGCTCACCGGCTCCTCGATCAGACCGTTGAAACGGCGGTTGCGCACGGGATCGCCAGCCGAGGTGAGGCCAACCGTGATGCTGTGGAGCTTTATAAACGGCTCCAACTTCCAGAGCCTGAGACTATAGGTTTCCGGTATCCGCATCAGGTATCCGGCGGCCAATTACAGCGAGCCATGACCGCCATGGCTATGGCGAGCCGGCCCGACTTGATTGTGTTCGACGAGCCGACAACTGCGCTCGATGTGACGACTCAAGTCGAGGTTCTAGCGTCAATCCGCAGTATTGTTGAAGATTTCAACACTGCGGCGATATACGTGACGCACGATCTGGCCGTAGTGGCGCAGATGGCAGACCGGATCATGGTCCTGCGCCACGGACAAACTGTCGAGGAAGCGGGCACACGGCAGATGCTTGCAGCCCCCACCCAGGAATACACTCGGACGCTCTGGGCTGTGCGAAAGCTCGCCAAGCCAGAAATTGAGGCCCGGGACCATTTACTGATCATCGACAATGTAACCGCCGCTTATGCTGGAAGGGTTAAGGTGCTGGTGGACGTGTCCATCAAGGTTCCGCGTGGCCGAACGGTAGCGTTGGTGGGCGAATCAGGGTCGGGGAAATCGACGCTCGCCCGCGTCGTTACCGGTTTGCTGCCCGCTTTTTCGGGCTCGATCTCATTTGACGCCCAGCCGCTTCCCCTGTCCTTAAAGCAACGCTCGAAAGATCTGCTGCGGCGTATTCAGATGATCTATCAGTCGCCGGACAGCGCGCTTAACCCTCGCCAGACTGTAGAGGACATAATCGCGCGTCCGCTTGAGTTCTATTTAGGCCTAAAAGGGGAGCAGCGCGACCGCCGGATCGGCGAACTCATGCATATGATCGAGATGGACGAAAGTTTCCTTGATAGGCTGCCCGGTGAATTGTCGGGAGGCCAGAAACAGCGGATCTGTATTGCGCGCGCGCTCGCTGCGAATCCCGAGCTCATCATTTGTGACGAGGTCACCTCGGCACTGGATCAAGTTGTGCAAGAAGAAATCTTGAAGCTTCTGATACGCCTACAGAGCGAACTCGGCGTCAGCTACATCTTTATCACCCATGATATCGCGACAGTAAGGGCAATCGCGGACGAGGTCGTCGTCATGCACCAAGGCAAGGTGGTGGAGCACGGTTCGAAAACCGAGATCCTGACATCACCTCAGGTTGCCTACACAGAACGGCTTCTCTCTTCCGTGCCGGCAATGGATCCGGATTGGCTGACGCAACTGCTGGCAAAACGGAAGAACCAAGGCATTCTGGACGTGGCCGGCTAAACAGCTC
>NZ_RZSB01000691.1:0-3217 GCF_004023285.1 Mesorhizobium sp. M2A.F.Ca.ET.067.02.1.1 | reverse complement strand
ATATGCGCACGGTGTTCGAATCCGGCCCGCTGACCGCCGGCTTCACCGTGGCGCTGTTCGCCTTCTCGCAGGCGACGACGCGCTTCTTCGCCGACAGCTTCGTGGACCGCCACTCGCCGAGCGGCGTGGCGCGCGTGCTGATGGCGACGATGATGGCCGGCGTCTTCACCGTCTTTTTCTCGCCCCTGCCCTTCATTTCGATGTTGGGCTTTGCGCTTCTGGGCATCGGCAGCAGCGCCATCTTCCCGCTGGCGATCTCGGCGGCGGCTCAGCGCACCGATCGCCCCGCGGCGATCAATGTGGCGGCGCTGTCGCAGATCTCCTTCGTCGCCTTCCTGCTTGGGCCGCCGCTGCTCGGCTTCGTGTCGGACCATTGGGGCATCCGCTCGGCATATGGCATCGGCATACCGTTCATCCTGCTCAGCCTGGCGGCAGCGGGCGCGCTCGGCCGGCGGCCATCGCCGAGCGCGGTTCCGGACGGCGCGATGTCCGGTCCGACAAGAGAGCGGGTGCCGGCGCGGGCCTATGAGGCATGAAGGGCTCTTGGCGGAGCGGAGCGTGACGGCCTGAGGGTATGGCGGCTTGGCGCGCAGGCGCGCCGTGCGATTTCGCATGGGAGAACCTGGCGATCCAGCCACCGCTTACGTTGCGGCGGCTTGACGAAAGCGCGCGCGGCTGAAATTGAAAGGGGCCTAATATTGTGCCAGAAGCGATTTGATGCGCGTCATCACCACACAAGAAGAACTCGAGAGCGTTGTCGCGGCGTTCGAAAAGTCGGAATTCGTTACCGTCGATACCGAATTCATCCGCGAGACGACCTTCTGGCCGATCCTTTGCCTCATCCAGATCGCCGCACCTGGGATCGAGGCGCTTATCGATCCGTTGGCCCCCGACATCGACCTGAAGCCGTTTTTCCGGCTGATGGCCAATGAAGCGGTGCTGAAGGTTTTTCACGCGGCGCGCCAGGACATCGAAATCATCGTCCATCTCGGCAATCTCGTGCCGCATCCGGTGTTCGACACCCAGGTGGCGGCGATGGTCTGCGGCTTCGGCGACAGCGTCTCTTACGACCAGCTCGTGCAGAAGGTCACGGGGGCGCGCTTGGACAAATCCTCGCGCTTCACCGACTGGCGGCACCGGCCGCTCTCCGACAAGCAGCTCGAATACGCGCTTGCCGACGTCACCCATCTGATCAAGGTCTACCAGCATCTCAGCGCCGAGCTGAAGCGCGAGGATCGCGCGCATTGGTTGAACGAAGAGATGGATATCCTCACCTCGCGCGAGACCTACGATCCGCATCCCGAGGATGCCTGGAAACGGCTGAAGATGCGGCTGCGCAAGCCGCAGGAGCTGGCGATCGTGCAGGCGGTGGCCGCCTGGCGCGAGCGCGAGGCGCGCGAGCGCGATGTGCCCCGCGGCCGCGTGCTCAAAGACGACGCGATCTACGAGATCGCGCAACAGGCGCCGCGCGACGCGGCGGCGCTCGGCAAGCTGCGCACCACCCCGAAAGGCTGGGAACGCTCCGCGACGGCAACCGCGCTGCTGGGCGCAGTCAACGCCGCCCTCGCGCTGCCCAAGGATGCGATGCCGAAACTGCCAAAGAGCGTGCAACCGCCGGAAGGATCGAACGCGGCGGCGGAGCTGCTCAAGGTGCTGCTCAGGATCGTCGCCGAAAAGGAAGGCGTCGCCACCAAGGTGCTGGCCTCCAGCGACGATATCGATCGCATCGCGGCCGAGGGCGACGAAGCCGACGTGCCGGCGCTGCAGGGCTGGCGGCGCGCCGTTTTCGGCGATCAGGCGCTGAGGCTGGTGCGCGGCGAAATCGGCATCAAGTTCGACAAGCGCAGGATTGCGGTGTTCGATCTTTAAATCAAACCACCCCGAGCAGGTGGAGCGCGAACCAGACCCAGGCCAGGAGAAGTATGCCGGCGCCGAGGAAGAAGACTCCGGTGCGGTGCGGCACATGGTTTCCGTCGAGATGCACCCAGGCGTGCACATAGCGCGTGAGGATGAACAGCCACATCAGCGCCAGCGTCAGATAGTTCACGCCGTTGGTGACGAACAGCGCCAGGCAGAGCACGTGGAAGAGAACCGGCAGCTCGAACTGGTTGATCAGATTGTTGGCGACGGTGACGCTCGAAGCGGGTTCGGTCGAGCGGAGCTTGTACTGGCTGACCCTGGCTTCGCCTGATTTCACAGCCCCGTAGCGCCGTTTGAGCATCACCAGATAGACGATATAGACCAGTAGCACGTGCGCCAGCATCGGCCAGAAGATGGCGGTCTGGCGCATCAGCCCCTCCCTTTTCCTTAACGCAATTGCGGACGGAAAACCGTTTTACACTCTTCCTGGAACTGCCTTAGCGCCGCCGCTGTCCGGCCAGCGCGAAGACGGCGATAACGAAGACCGGAATGGCCAGCAGCGCGAATTTGGTGACGGTCAGCAACGAGGCGAACGCCAGCGAATCGGGATTGGCCGATTGGAAATCGGACAAGAGCCGCGCCACGGCAAAATTCTGGGCGTAGTCGGCGACCGCGTAGGGAAGCACCAGCACCAGCGAGAACAGTGCCTGCAACTGCGCCGACATGGCGCGGAACGTGCTGAGCCGCCGCCCGTAAACAAGGATGAGGCTCACCAGCGTCAGCGACAGCAGCGCCGGGAACAGGACATCGAAGGTCAAATAGTGCCAGACGATGATGATCTCGCCGCCGCGGCGGCCGAGCGCCGTGAGCCAGGCCATGCCTTCGTCGGGGGTGAAGCCGGCAACGCGGATGTCAAGCGAGGCCAGGCCGCCGCTCAAGCGCTGGAAATAGAGGAACTCCAGCGCCGTCATGGCCAGGAAAAGCGCAATCGAAGCGATGGAGAGCGCCGCCGCGTGCCGCGACAGCCGCAGCACCGCCACGCTCAAATCACACCACAGTCCGCCCTGACGATCGGACTGATCGGCCTCCCGATCAAATTCCGCCCGGGTAATTGGGGCTTTCGCGGGTGATCGTGACGTCATGGGCGTGGCTTTCACGAAGTCCGGCATTGGATATGCGCACAAAGGTGGCGCGCTCGCGGAAATCTGCAAGGTCACGTCCACCCACATAACCCATAGCGGCTTTCAGGCCGCCCGCAAGCTGGTGCAGCACGCCAGCAACAGGTCCTTTGTAGGGAACCTGCCCTTCAATGCCTTCCGGAACCAGTTTCAGCGTATCGCGGACCTCCGCCTGGAAG
>NZ_RZSB01000690.1:0-3219 GCF_004023285.1 Mesorhizobium sp. M2A.F.Ca.ET.067.02.1.1 | reverse complement strand
GACTTCACTTATGTCTCGACCGCCGGCGGTGCCTTCCTCGAATGGATGGAAGGCAAGCCGCTGCCCGGCGTCGAAGTGCTGAAGCGGTAAACAGTCCGAGACAAGGCAAAGCCAGCGCGGCTTTCAATCGATTCGCGCTTTCCGGGGTCATTCCTTTGGCGATAATGTTCTGCTAGCGCGGAACAAACGCAGCGTAGGAGAGCACCCATGAGCGAACGTCTCGAAGATATCGCCACCGCGATGGTGAGCGGCGGCAAGGGCCTTTTGGCCGCCGATGAGAGCTCCGGCACCATCAAGAAACGTTTCGACGTCATCGGCGTCGAGTCGACCGCCGACAACCGGCGCGACTATCGCGAGATGATGTTCCGCGCCAAGGAAGCGATGTCCAAATACATCTCCGGCGTCATCCTCTACGATGAGACCATCCGCCAGAAGGCCGCCGACGGCACGCCGCTGGTCGACATCATCAAGGCGGCAGGTTCCATTCCGGGCATCAAGGTCGATCTCGGCGCCAAGCCCCTGGCGGGCTTTCCCGGCGACACCATCACCGAGGGCCTCGACGGCCTGCGCGAGCGGCTTGCCGACTACTACAAGCTCGGCGCCCGTTTCGCCAAATGGCGCGCGGTGATCGATATCGACACCGGCAAGGGCGTACCCTCGGCCAACTCGATCGCCTCGAACAGCCATGCGCTGGCCCGCTATGCCGCGCTCTGCCAGGAGGCGGGCATCGTGCCGATCGTAGAGCCGGAAGTGCTGATGGACGGCGCGCATTCGATCGACACCTGCTACGACGTCACCAAGGCGACGCTGGTCAAGCTCTATGACGAGCTCTATGCGGCGCGCGTCGTGCTGGAAGGCTCGATCCTGAAGCCCAACATGGTCATCTCCGGCAAGAAGTCGGGCAGGACCGACAGCCCCGAGGAAATCGCCGAAAAGACGATAAAACTGTTCCGCGAAGTGGTGCCGGCGGCAGTGCCGGGCATCGCCTTCCTGTCCGGCGGCCAGGAGGACGAGGAAGCGACGGCCAACCTCAACGCCATCAACGCCATCGGCCCGCATCCGTGGAAGCTGACCTTCTCCTATGGCCGCGCGCTGCAGGCCGCGCCGCAAAAGGCATGGAGCGGCAAGGCCTCGAACGTCGCCGCCGGCCAGGCCGCCTTCACCCACCGCGCCCATATGAACCATCTGGCGGCGCTCGGGAAATGGCAGCCGGCGCTTGAGAAAGCCGCCTGACGCCATCTCTTCCAATTCCAACAGAAGCCCGGGCTCATGGCCCGGGTTTTGTTTTTTGCGGGCCGCGTTCCTACCTGAGCAGCGAAACAACGGCGACTGTGTCGGGTTGAGCCGATGTCGAACGTCCTTGGCGGGAGAGGACAGGAGATGGTCATGCAACGCAATGCCGTGGTTTCACGCGAGGACTGGTTCGAGGCACATCGCAATCATTTGGAACGCGAGAAGGAGCTGACACGCTTCCGCGACCTTGTCGCCGCCGAGCGGCGGCAGCTGCCCTGGTTCAAGCTGCGCAAGGATTATGTCTTCGAGAGCGAAGCGGGACCGAAGCGTCTTGGCGATCTCTTTGCCGGCAAGAGCCAGCTCATCGTCTATCATTTCATGATGACGCCGGGTTGCGACCACCGTTGCCAGGGCTGCTCGTTCCTCGCCGACCATATCGACGGCGCCAACCAGCATCTCAAGCACCACGACGTATCCCTGGTCGTCGTCTCGCGCGCGGCGCTGACCGAGATCCTGCCTTACAAGCAGCGCATGGGCTGGAAGTTCGACTGGGTATCGTCCTATGCATCGGACTTCAACTTCGACCTGCAGGTCTCCTTCACCGACAGGCAGATCGCGGCCGGCGACACGACCTACAATTTCGAGAAGCGACCGTTGCGGTCGAAAGACCTGCCCGGCACCAGCGTCTTCTACCGCGACGGCAATGGCGACATCTTCCTCACCTTCCTGTCGCGCGCCCGCGGCGGCGACGCGCTGATCGGCGCCTATCATTATCTCGACATGACGCCGAAGGGCCGCGGCGAGACCGGCCCCTATCACAACCTGATGGATTGGGTGCGCCTCCACGACGAATACCAGGACGAGGACCGGCCGGACTGCTGCGCGTGATCATCTCGTTCACCTGGGCCTGAAGATGCGCTAAGGCTTCCCGCTGTTTTCAACGGATTTGCCATGCAGCGCCTGCTTGCCCTCCTCACCTGGCTCGCTTTCCCGGTCTATTTATGGCAGGGGTTCGGCGTGCGCCGCCGGACTTCGCGCATGCTGCCGGCGCGAGGTCCGGTCCTGCACGAAATACCGGGCAAGGCGCCGCCCGTGGCGTTGCTGGTCCTAGGCGATTCCTCGGCAGCATCGGTCGGCATCGAGCAATCCGAACACGGGCTTGCGGCGCAGCTTGCGGGGCTGATCGCCGAGCGAACCGGCCGAGCCGTGCGCTGGCGCGCCGCCGGCTTCAATTCGGCGACATCCGGCCAGATCCGCGACCATGTCCTGCCCAATCTGTCGGCCGACCCATGGACGCATATCGTGCTCGCCATCGGCACCAACGACACCAAGAACTTTCACTCCGTGCCGCGCTTCAAGAAGGAGTTCGGCGGGCTGCTCTACGCGCTACGCGCCAAATGGCCGGAGCGCGCGTGGTCTGGTCGCCGGTGCTGGAATTCACCCGCGCACCGGCAATGCCGCCATTGCTGGGCCGGATCCTCGAGATCCGCGCCACGGAAATGAACCGCATGGGCGTGCGCCTCTGCAACGAACGCGGCGCCGTGCCCGCCTCGCGCCTGCCGATCACCAATCCCGAAGCCGGCTTCGCGTCCGACGGCTTCCACGCCTCGGAAGCAGGTTATCGCGCCTGGGCCGAGCATCTGCTGGATTTCGTCATGGGTAACTGCGCTGAGGTACGTTGAGATTCAGGTCAGGGCGAGCCGAGAATTGCGACTTCCGAGATCGCAGGCTTGTCGGGCAAGGCTATCAGCGTCCATTTGGGGTAGTCAGCGCAAACGCTGGCGATGAGCTGGAGGCTCCCGAACCTCGTCATTCCAGGGCGGAGCAAGGAGCGAAGCGACGCGCGCAGACCCTGGAATCCATGCCGTTACCTGGACCGAAATGTGCAACGGTGCAGAGTTCTGGACCGCCGCGGCGCTTCCAAGTCACGGCAGGGATCCTCGGGTCTGCGCGCGTCGCTTCGCTCCTTGCTCCGCCCTGGAATGA
>NZ_RZSB01000068.1:0-13939 GCF_004023285.1 Mesorhizobium sp. M2A.F.Ca.ET.067.02.1.1 | reverse complement strand
AAGTTCATCAGGCCGGCAAGGTTGTCCTGAAGGTCCTCTCGCCCGCCAGGAAATTCAGCGCCGTCCTCGACGGCGAACTGATCAGGCTCGAGCGCGAAACCACGATCGAGATCCACCCCGGCGCGTTGAACGTGCTTGTTCCGTCGAGCGGCGTCAGCGCAAAGGCAGCTTGAAGACGGCGCTGCTTCAAGGTTTTGCGGTCGATTGGCCTGGAGCGGCGCCCTGCTCGGTGCCAGGCGGCTGCGGCACATGCTGCTCGCCGGAAGCCGGCGACTTTATCAATTCCCCGTAAATCTCCACCGCGCCCCACGCAATGAAGGCCAGCAACAGGCCGCCTACGAGAATCCTTAAAGCGTGCCAACCCCAGCGCCCCTGGCGGGCTTTGTCTTCAGGAACGATCTTGGTCATGATTGGCCTCCATGTTGCGTGTCTGGCCAAGCGTTTCGGGCACGGCACGATCGGGTAACGAGACCTTGCCGTGAAGGTTCCGAGCGGGAGATCATTGGACGAATGAGCCTGCGGCAGGCGTTCGAAGCTCGCCAGCAAGCCAGCCGCGATAGTCATGCCCAAGCAGCCCGCCACGCTGGAGACCTCGACAGCCTAATGCAGATCGTCCGGACCTTGCCTGGGCGGCGGGGGCCTGGTGTTCTCCCGATAGATGGCGTAGGCGACGACCGCCAGGGCGGGCGCCGCAATGGCTGCCAGCCCGCCCTTGCTCCTGGCAAGCGCCGGAAGCAGGGCAAGCGCGGCGGTAACACCCACCGCCGTCATGTCGGCCTGTCGCCGTCGCGCGCGGCGTTTGCCGCGCGCGCTGGCGGTCAGCTTGTGGATGACGATGATCAGCCCGGCAATCACCAGGAACCCGATGCCGAACCCCAGGCTGGTCGCCAACGGCCCGTAGCGCGCCGCCAGCCAGATATAGACGGCGCCGATGAGGAAGCCGACGCCGCAGAGGGCGAAGATGGCGGCAAGCCCATAAAGGATGGCGGTTATCCGCGCCCTTTGCAAAGCAGCCATTGCCTCGCCCGAGGCAAGGGCTGAGATCAGCGAGACAAGCGTCCCCATCTGAGGCTAGCGGCGGGAAAGAAGAGCGAAGAGGAAACCGACGCCCGCGGCGATCGCCAGCGACGTCACCGGCTTCTCACGGACTTTGGCGATCAGTTGTGCCTCAATGTCCTCGGCGCTTCCTCGCATGCTCTCGAACGCGGCTTCGCCTTGCGCGCGCAGCTGTTCGACGCCGTCCGCGGCGGCGCGCCGCGCGGCGCCGTAGCCGTGCTGGCCCGTCCTGGCCAGTTGCTCGGTGAGTTTCTGAATATCCGCCTTCAACTGCTCGATATCGGCTTCGAGATCGGCGGTGGGTGCTTGGTCCGTTGCGGATTTGCCTGCGGCGCTTGCCATTCTCTAACTCCTTGCGTTTGCGTTGGTTTCAACGCCCGTTCTGCACCATGGTTCCGGGTCTGGCCTCTCACAGCACCCTAGGGCGTCTTCAGATTCAGGTCAGGCCGAGTCGAAAATGGTGGCTTCCGAGAACCGGAGCGGAGCGTACTTAAAGTACGTGAGCACCGGAAGCGCAGGAAGCTACCATTTGCAGGCCGGCCTCACCTGAATCTGAACACGCCCTAGATCAGCGGCCTGCGGTCCTCCCCCAGCCCTTCCCAGCGGGCCAGCTTCTTCAGCCCATCATAGTCGATCACTTCACAGCCACCATCCCGCCACAGGACCAATTCGCGGTCCATCAGCTTGCGGATCGTCTTGTTGGTGTGAACAAGCGAGAGGCCAAGCGTGTCGGCGACGTGCTGTTGCGTGATCGGGATCTGCACCGGCGTCTTGCCGTTGAGGCCGGCGCCACGAGCCCGACTGGCGATGAAGGCGATAAGATAGGCGGCGCGCTCGAGCGCGGTGCGACGGCCGATGCTGAGCAGGTTCTCGTCCAGCATTCGCTCCTCGCGCGAAGCGATCCAGGTTATGTCGTAGGCAAGGCCGGGGTGATTGCGGTAGAGTTCCTGCAACTGCTCGCGTTCGAAGACGCAAAGCAGCATCGGCGACAGGGCTTCGACGGAATGCTGCATCTCGCCCATCAGGCTGCCCTGCAGGCCGATGAGGTCCCCGGGCATGGAAAAATTGAGGATCTGCCGCCGCCCGTCGGGCAACAGCTTGTAGCGGAAAGCCCAACCCGACAGCACCGTGTAGAGATGGGCGCTGTGGCTGCCTTCGACCAGCACCGTCGCCCCCTTGTCGACGGCAAGCTCACCGCGCTTGAAG
Source organism: Mesorhizobium sp. M2A.F.Ca.ET.067.02.1.1 (assembly GCF_004023285.1). Lineage (NCBI taxonomy): Bacteria > Pseudomonadati > Pseudomonadota > Alphaproteobacteria > Hyphomicrobiales > Phyllobacteriaceae > Mesorhizobium > Mesorhizobium sp. M2A.F.Ca.ET.067.02.1.1. Next base: position 11,677 of record NZ_RZSB01000068.1, on the reverse strand, counting down.
GTGTTGATGAATGACAGTTCCTGCTTGTCGAACTCGCGGAATGCAGGCAGAGGCCGCAATGGGCACTTTTCGCAACGATATTGACGGCTGGCGATCGGACGTGCGCTTTGGCTGGACATTTCGACCCCTCTTCGAAATCCCTGCCCTTGCGGGCGCAGAAAAACGCCTGAGACCGGCAGGGGTTCCGCAGGCTTCCACGCCTGTGCTTTTAGCCATGTCTTTTTTAAATGACATGCCAACAAATTCCGCGCATCAGTGCGGTCCTGCCAGGAGAAACCGATAAGTGCCAGCACTGCTTGACGGACTGCGTATCCTCGTCCTGGAAGACGAGTTCCTGATCGCGATGGATGTCGAGCAGCTTTGCCGCGACCATGGCGCGGCGGAGGTGACGATCGCCCGGGAGATCGTCGAGATCGACGGGCAAGCGCTGTCCGCGCGATTCGACGCGGCGGTTGTCGACCTTATGCTCGGCGGCGTCTCGACCTTGGATTTCGCCGCCCGGCTGCGCAGCGAGGGCGTGCCGTTCGTATTCGCCTCCGGCTATTCGGATCCGGAGGAAATCCGGGGTTCGTTCCCCGACATCCGCCTGGTGACCAAGCCTTACTCGGGCGAGGATCTGATCGAAGCCGTGGCCATGGCCTGCGGCCGGGTCCCCTCGGCCTGACGCAGGGTTCGCCGAAGCCGCCCTACAGGCTGCCCGTTCACCTTCGCTACGGCTTGCGCGAACCGGGGATCCTTCCGCAGCTTCCGGATGCGCCAAGCGCCCCGATGACGATCAGCACGGCGCCGGCGGCAACCCAATAAGAAACATCACCGACGCCGAGCAGCGCGAGCAGGGACAACGCGGCCAACGGCGTCGCATAGGCGATTGCCGAGATCAGCGCGGTATGGCCTGTCCTGGTCGCCCGATCCCAAAGCGCGTTGGAAAGCGTCAACGGAACGATCCCTATGGCTGCGATCGCCAGCAGCTGGGATGGGGAAAGGCTGATCGGCGCCTCGAAACCGAAGTGCAAGGCCAGCGCAAGCACCGCCAGAATTCCCATTGACGGCCCGATGACGTCCTCGGCCTCCCGACCATCCGAGCGGACCGCGGCATAGATGGCGAAGGTAAGGCCGCTCAAAAATGCCAGGAACACGCCAAAAAGGTCGAAGCCGAGCGCAAAGCTGGGGCCGATCGCAACCACCGCGCCGACGAAGCCGAGGACAATGCTGCCCAGGCGCGACGGGCCGAGCCGTTCACGCCGCTTCCGGGCCATGATGAGCACCAGCATCACCGGCCACAGATAAGCGACGACATTCGCCTCCGCCGGCCCGATCCTGGGCATGGCGAAGAGATAAAGGACATTGTTGACGAGCAGGCCGACGCTGACCAGAAGGACCGTGCGGAACGGCGTGGCGACGAAGGAGGCGGTGCGCCTACGTATGAACGCCATGAAAAGCGCGGCGACAAAGCCTACGGCCGCAGCCAGCCCAAAGACCAGGAACGGAGGCGCGGGGCTCGCCAGCGTGGCCAGTGTCGGCCATGTCGCCCAGAAAAGCACGGCCCCCACGGCAAGGGCGGCCGCCCTGGCTCGCGGACCGAGCGGCCGCAGCCCGTCCAAGGGCAGTTGGAGGCGGAAGACCGATGCTGCAGATACTGTTTCCATACCGCCGAATAGAATAGAACTGCGGCCTGACCTGACAAGCAAGTCCTCGTGAATACCGAGCTCGGCGAGCCGATCACGCCCGCCGAAATGGCCGGTATCGCACTTAGGGACGCCAGGCGGCGCTCCGCGCCCCGAAAATCAGGCCGCGTTCGAGCCTGTCACTTGCGCCGAGATCGCGTCGGGTCCGAACTCGTCCTCGCCGGAAATCTTGAGGATCTCCTGCAGCCTGGTGCGCGCCCGGCTGACCCGGCTCTTGATCGTGCCGACCGCGCAGCCGCAGATTTCGGCGGCTTCCTCGTAGGAAAAGCCGGAAGCGCCGATCAGGATGATGGCTTCGCGCTGGTCCTCGGGCAGTTGCTCGAGCGCGCCGCGGAAATCCTTGAGGTCGAGCTGACCGTGCTGGGCCGGATGGACGGCAAGCCTGGCGGTCATGATGCCGTCGCTGTCCTGCACTTCGCGGCCGCGCTTGCGCATCTGCGAATAGAATTCGTTGCGCAGGATGGTGAACAGCCAGGCCTTGAGATTGGTGCCCGGCTGGAAACTCTCATGCTTGTCCCACGCCTTGACCAGCGTCTCCTGGACGAGGTCGTCGGCCCGGTCGGCATTCTGCGTCAGCGACACCGCAAAAGCACGCAAGCTCGGGATCGCACCGAGCAGCTCGGTCTTGAAGCTCTGGGATACCGCCGCCATGCCTCAGTCCTTTTTCTGGGCAGGTTCGGTCTGTTCCAGCTGGCTGAGCAACTGAGCGAAACGGTCCGGCACATGATCCGAGACCAGCTCGTCGTAATATTGCTTGAGCTTGCGGGCAATTTCGGAGTTTGCTCCAAGCGGGTTGCCATCCCCGTTCCGATGCCTGCTCTTGGCATCAGCCATCTGTTTTTTTGACATTTCTTTCATGTTAGCCCTAGTTTCCAGCACCGGAACCGCTCTTCGACTTCAAACCACAACGCAAGCGGAACCCTCGTCTGGTTGCCCAACCCGAGACCCCGAAACGCAGGCCTGCTAATTTAGTTCCATGGCCGGCGGAACTTTTTCCGGAAGCCGGCGTTGGTTTTCCAGGGGCTGGCAACAGCATGGCCTTGAACGTGCAACGTCATCTGAGGGAGACGTAAATAATGAGTTTGTCCGCAACCATCGCTCCGCATCTTCCGTTCCTGCGCCGCTTCTCGCGCGCGGTGTCCGGATCGCAGGAAAGCGGTGACGCGCTGGTCGCCGCGATGCTGGAAGCCATCATCGCCGACACCAATATCTTCCCCGAAGCCTCCAGCGACCGTATTGCGATATATAAGGTCTTTGCCAGGCTCTTCACCTCAGTTGCCATCCGCGTGCCGCAGGAGCAGGCCCAGACAGCCTGGGAGCAGCGGGCGGCCGCCAATCTGAACGCGATCGCGCCCTTGCCGAGGCAGGCTTTCCTTCTTGTCGCCGTGGAGGGTTTCAGCGAGGACGAGGCCGCGGAGGTTCTCGACGTCGACGACGACGAGTTCTCGGAGTTGCTTGCGCAGGCAAGCAGCGAGATTTCGCGACAGGTCGCGACCGATGTGCTGATCATCGAGGACGAGCCGCTGATTGCCATGGACATCGAGGAGATGGTCGAAAGCCTCGGCCACCGGGTCGTCGGCACGGCACGTACACATGCCGAGGCAGTGGCCATGTTCGGCAAGACGCGGCCGAAAATGGTACTGGCCGACATACAGCTCGCCGACGGCAGCTCTGGCATCGAGGCCGTCAACGAGATCTTGTCGTCGACACCGGTGCCGGTGATCTTCATCACCGCCTTCCCGGAACGCCTGCTGACCGGCGAACGCCCTGAGCCGGCCTTCCTGGTCACGAAGCCTTTCAATCCCGACATGGTCAAGGCTCTGATCAGCCAGGCCCTGTTCTTCGACCGGCAGGCCAAGGCCGCCGCCTGATCCGCTCCGAATGCTGGACCGTTTTGAGCGTCATGCGGGGCCTTCGCGCCTCGCATGACGCTCATCTTTTTGCGATCTGAAAAGTCCCTTCAAAGGGGATCGTCTTTTTCAGCAAATGGTGGAACAAACGGCACCGACCCACGTTCTTTTCCCGACATAACAAGGAGACGCATCATGCTGTACTGGGCGCTCGTTTTTCTCGTCGTGGCGATCATCGCCGGTGCGCTTGGGTTCGGCGGCATCGCCGGCACGTCGGCTGGCATCGCGCAAATCCTGTTCTTCATCTTCCTCGCCTTCCTGGTGATTTCGCTCATCGCGGGCCTCTTCAGGAGAGCCTGACGCGACACTGGAAGCCGCACCCCTCAAACGGTTTCCAGCCACCGCCGGGCGGCGTCTCGAAAGAGCGCCGTCCGGCGGACCGTTTTGGAGAGCCTGCGGCGTCGGAACCAGTTGCGGATTGAAACCGTTCAAGGACCGAGTGCGGGGATGTTCCGATGCCTCCCGAGGATCCCACCAAGGACAGGACTGAAAGGCGTGACGGCGAGGTGATCGCGATGCATCCCGCCGAAAGCGGGATGCAGGTGGGGCGAGCCTTGCTTCATGCCCTGCACAATGCCGGAATCTCGGTTCTTTATCAGGATCGGCAGATGAAAACGGTCTGGGCGCGCAACATGGGCGCGCCGTGGGCCTCCGAAACCGCCGACGGCAAGGACCAGCTTTCGCCGACGCAGGCCGAACGTATAAGCGCCGTCAAGCTCAAGGTGATCGAATCCGGCAACGCCGACCAGCTCGAGCTCAGCATTCCAGGAAGCCAGGGCGTCCGTTGGTTCCAGCTTTGGGTCGATGCCGACCGCGGCGACGCCGGCGAAGTCCTCGGCGTCGTCACCACCATGGTGGAAACGACGGAGCAGAAACGTCGCGAGCAGACGCTGAAGGCATTGCTGCGCGAAGTCAGTCACCGATCGAAAAACCTCCTGGCCATCATCCAGAGCATCGCCACACAGACAGGACGCTACGCGGAGACGCTCGGTGAGTTCCTGGCGCGGTTTCGCGGCCGGCTGCAATCGCTCGCGTCCTCGCAGGATCTGGTCACATCCTCCAACTGGCGGGGAGCGGCGCTGCAGGAACTCGTATCCGGCCAGGTCGGCCGCTACAGCGCCGATCTGGCCCGGAGCCTGCGGTTCGCGGGCGACAATCCCTATCTTAACCCCAATGCCGCCCTGCATATCGGCTTGGCGATGCACGAATTGGCTGTGAACTCGGTGAGCTACGGCGCGCTGTCGCGAGCTGACGGCCATGTCGAAGTGAGCGCAAGGCTTGAACCCGAAAGCGGAAGCTCGCCCAGCCTTTTGCTGACCTGGACGGAGGCGGTCGGCGACGCGCCGCGCAATGAGAAGCGCTTCGGCAGCGTGGCGCTGGAGCGCGTCGTGCCGATGTCGCTGAACGGCTCCGCGACGCTCGAAATCGGCAAGGACCGTATGGAATACCGCCTCACCGTCCCGCATGGAAATTTCGAGACGGATTGATTGCGCCCTATGGCGCCAGGCTTCGCAGGCGAAGGCGCTTAACCCCCCCTGTTCACCATAAAGTCCGATCCTGAGTCGCCGGCTGGCGATGCGCCGGAAACCCATCCGCGCCTCCCGGCGCGCGATCTGGGAGACTGAAAAGATTGTTGCCGATATGAACAAGCTGGAGCAGGCCGCCCGTGTCTCGATGAGCGGCTTCCAGGAGGCCGAGCCTCAGCCGGCGCCGCGATCATCCCGTCTTTCGCTCCGGCTTGGCGCGGTCGCGCTTCTCGCCGCCGTGGCCCTGACTGCCGTCTGGCAATTGTTCTGATCCCTGCATGCGGCAGCTGGCATGTCGATCAGAGCTGCGCGGCGGCTTTGGGTAAACGTCCATAAGGAACAGGACTTGTTGCGCGTCGTCTGATTCCCTTCGACACTACGCTTTGAACCCGGCCCCGGAACTTTCGCTCGCCGAGAATCGTTGTTTGCGGCGAGAGGTTTGGAGCCATGGAACACATCGCCGCACTGCTCTTCGTCGTCGGTTGCTCGAGCACAATGACCGATTGTCGCGAACTCCAGGTGCCAGTCAGCGTCTTCGAGACCGAGCAGGCCTGTACGGCCGAACGGCCCTTCGCCCTCGGCGACCTGCAGGGCCAGGCCCCGCACATCGTCGGCAAGTGCCTTACCGTCGATCCGGCCCTGGAAGATGATTACGATCAGATCGCCTGGAACGTGCGGCCCGACGGCACGCTGGTCGCGTCTTTGGAGGTTTCCGGCATGCTTGTCGCGTCGAACAGCGCGCGCCCCGAAAAAGACTATCTTAAACAACAGTAAGATCGGGCAGGCAAAGCCCGTTTTTTCATGCTAAATGGCGGCTGGCACTGCCGAAAAGTGAGGACAAAAGTGAGGAGCATTTCAATGCGGAAGATGATTATTGCCATGGTTGCCGTTGTCGCTGTCAGCGGCTGCACCACGACCGAGCAGGATGTCGTGGGCGGTGGCCTGATTGGCGCCGGCGTGGGTGGCCTGGTCGGCGGCGGCAAGGGTGCGCTGATCGGCGCGGCGGTCGGTGCCGGGTCGGGCCTCCTGGTTCGTAACCTGCGCAACGGCTATTGCCAGTACCGCGATCATCGCGGCCGGATCTACACGGCTCGCTGCAACTGATACCGGAAAGGGACCGGAGGCCGCTGGCCGGCCTCGGTTCCGACCCGCTGATTCGTACACCAGCGCGGGGCCATTTTGGCCGCTCACTCCGCCAGCGGTATCCTGATTTCCACCTTCAATCCGTCGTCCCGATAGTCGCGCGCGATCGTGCCGCGCAACTCGCGCGTGACATTGAGGTCTATCAGCTTGGTGCCGAAGCCGGTCTTAGCCGGCGCCTCCAGTTTCTTCTGACCCGCTTCGCGCCAATTCAGGGTAAGCGTCCGCTCGCGGCCGCGCCCTTTCACGTTCCAGTCGACCTTGAGGGCGCCCACCGAGTTGCCGGCCTCGCCATATTTCAGCGCGTTGGTGGCGAGTTCGTGGAAGGTCAGCCCCAGCGCCTGAGTCGTCGTCTCGTCGAGCAACACTTGCGGCCCGGACAGCACACCTTCCGGGAGGTCTTTGCCGAATACCTGCCCCAGCTCGATACGCAGCAGGTCGCCGAGATCGGCCTTCTGCCAGCGCGAGCGGGTGAGCATATCCTGCGATGCGGCCATGGCCTGGAGGCGCGCCGAGAACGATGCCGAGAACTCCTTGACGTCGGTGGCTTGCGAAGCCGTCTGCCGCGCGATCGCCAGCACACGGGTGATCGAATTCTTGATGCGATGCTTCATCTCCTGAAGGATCAGGTCCTTCTCCAGCAGGCTCTTTTCCGTCGCCTCGTGCAGCGCCGATTTGGCGTCATAGGCACGCTCCTGATAGCGCGCCACCAGGGCGATGGCACCTGCAAGCAGCAGGCCGAACAGCCCGAGCATAACCGGAATGGCGCGCGAGGATGGTAGCTCGAAGGCGCTTGTCGGCCTGAACAGCAGCGTCCAGGGCCGACCGGCAACAACGATATCGCGGCGCGCCAGAAGCTTCGCCCCGATGCGTTCCGCCGGCGGCGCTTCCGACCGGAACAAAAGATTGCCGGCCTCGGGCTTGCCGTCATAGACCTCGACATTGACGGGCAGCAGCGGCGCGCGGCTGAGCGCGACCTGGAACAGGTCCTGCGCGCGGAAGGCAGCGTAGAGAAGGCCGGCCGTCGAGGAGCGGCTTGCATTGATCACGTCCGGGGCGGTTTCGACGTTCAGCCGCACGAAAACCAGGAAACCCGTGAACGTCTGCGCCACGCCGGCGCCCTGGCCGAGCTGGACCAGGCCGCTCGCATGCTGCTGGTCGTCGGCCATCGCCTTTTCGATCGCCTCGCGCCGCACCGGCTCGCTGAACATGTCGAATCCGATGATCGACTGGTTGGACGTGTCGAGCGGCTCGAACAGCACGATCGGCGTGCGCCACTGCTGGGTCGTCGCAGGGTAGATCGGGTGGGCCGACCCATGGTCGCGCAGGATATCGCGTTCGACCGCGGCCTCGTCGCCGGCTTTGGCGAGCCTGAGGAAGCCTATGCCGCGCAGGCCCGCGAAGTTGTCATCGATGTTCAGCGCGGTGAAGAAGGCGTTGAATTCGCCGCGCGTGATGTCGCCGTTGCGGGCATCGAACAGCGCCTGCGTCGAACGCAGCAGCGACAGATGCAGGTCGATCCGGCTCTCGATGCGGCTCAGCGCGTCGTCGGCAGTGCCCTCGAACTTGATCCGCGCCGCCTCCTGCGTCGCGAAATAGGCGAACCCGGCCATCGTCAGGCTGATCAGCGCGACGGCGACAAAGGCAACGATCGGAAAGAGCTTCTTCAAATCAACGATGTGGCCCGTGGACGGTCTACGATCCTTATGGGCAAGTCTCCGCGTCAACACAATGGCGCGGTCAAATCATCACCGTGGCTGGTACATCACGCAGCCAGCAATTAGCCGGCTATATGCCTGGGCTTAGGCCGCGATCTTCAGCGCGCCAGGGCCTGGAATGGCGCCGGGCGGACATTTGCCCAAAATGATCATGCCGAGCACTTCGTCCTGGGTGACATCGGTGGTGCGCGCGGTGCCGACCACCTGGCCGTTCTTCATCACGCAGACCCGGTCGGCGAGCTCGAAGACGTCGTGGATGTCGTGGCTGATCAGGAAGATGCCGATGCCGTCGGCCTTGAGCTGCTTGACCAACTCCCCGACCTGCGCCGTCTCCTGCGGCCCGAGCGCCGCCGTCGGCTCGTCCATGATCAGGATGCGGGCATTGAACAGGATCGCGCGCGCGATCGCCACGGACTGCCGCTGTCCGCCCGACAGCTTGACGACCGGCTCCTTGAAGCGCTGGAAGCGCGGATTGAGCCGGCCCATCACCTTGCGCGCCTCGGCTTCCATTGCGACGTCGTCCAGCGTGCCCCAGGCGGTCATCCGCTCGCGCCCGAGGAAGAGATTGGCGGCGGCATCGACATTGTCGGCCAGCGCCAGCGTCTGGTAGATCGTCTCGACGCCGTATTTCTTGGCGTCGCGCGGGTTGGAGATCGAAGCCTCCTCGCCATTGATGAAGATCTGCCCGCTGTCGCGCTTGTAGGCGCCGGACAGGATCTTGATCAGCGTCGACTTGCCGGCGCCGTTGTGGCCGAGCAGCGCCATCACTTCGCCGGGGAAAAGATCGACGGACGCGTCGTCGACTGCGCGGATGCCGCCGAAGGCGATCGAGATGTTGCGCATGTCGACCAGTGAAACGCCGGCGGGAGCGGATTTGTCAGCCATGTTGTTTCTCCTCCCTGATCAGGCCCGCTTGCGATAGAGGGTGTCGAGCCACACCGCCACGACCAGCACGGCGCCCACGACGATGCTTTGCAGCGGCGAATCGACGCCGAGCAGCACCATGCCGGACTGCAGCGACTGCATCAGCAGCGCACCAAGCATGGCGCCGAGCACGGTTCCGGAACCACCGGCGAGCGACGTGCCGCCGATGACGGCCGCGGCGATGACCAGCAACTCGTCCAGCGTTCCGAGCGCATTGGTGGATGAATTCTGCCTGGCCGACGAGATCGCCGCCGCGATTGTCGCCAGCACGCCCATGATCATGAACACCTTCATGGTGATCCAGCGCGTGTTGATGCCGGCGAGATTGGCCGCTTCCGGATTGCCGCCGATGGCGAAGACATAGCGGCCGAAGCGCGTGCGCTTGGTGACGAAGGTCATGATCAGGCCGACGGCGACCGCCATCAGCACCGGAATGGCTATGCCATGCGCGATGAACAGTCCGCCTTCGGGAACGGTGATGTTGTTGGCGGCGGCATAGCGGTTCACGATGCCGACCGGCCACGGATAGGAATTGGCGAGCCACACAGCGCCCAGGATGATCGCGCAGGTGACCGTAGCGAGCAGCGTCTCGGCCCAGACCGGACGCAGCGGGAAGCGGAAGCGCTTGCGCTGCACGCGACCGTTATAATGCATGAAAATGACCGCCAGGCAGGCGACGATGCCGACGACCCAACTCCATTTGGCGCCGATCGAGCCCGCCGGGCCGCCGCCCATCAGCTGGAAGGTGGCGTCAAGCGGCGCGACGGTCTGGCCGCTGGTGACCCACCAGGCAGCGCCACGCCACACCAGCAATCCGCCCAGCGTGACGATGAAGGCCGGCACTTCGAGATAGGCGATGACGAAGCCCTGGAAGGCACCGATGAGGAGGCCGAGCGCCAGGCCGATCAGCAGTGCCAGCACCCAGATCCACGGGTTGCCGAGCTCGAGCCCGACGAAGCGAACCAGGAAATGCACCTGGGCAAAACCCATGACCATGCCGATCACCCCTTCGGCCGATCCGACCGACAGGTCGATGTTGCGCATGACGATGACCAGCACCATGCCAGAGGCCATGATCGCCACGGCCGAAGTCTGCACCGACAGGTTCCAGAGGTTGCGCGGCGTCAGGAAAGTGCGGCTGTCGAAGTCGAGCGGATTGACGCCAAGCCGCAGGCTGGAGATCACATGCAGTCCGCCCCAGATCAGCAGCAGCGCGCCGATCATGCCGAGCATGCGGGTGTCCAGCTCGGTTGCCTTCAGGAACCGGGCGACGGTGCCCAGCTCCGAGGCACGCGCGGTGTCTGCCGGTTGGGTGGACGTCGTGTCGGTCATGAAATTCCTCCTGCCGGCCTGCCGTCTGACGCGGATGCCGGAGCAAGCCTAGAAGCTATCCGCTCGAGGCGGGACGGTAAATCTTCGAGAAAACGCCGCGGCTTTCCGGCCGCGGCGCGAAGTTTTTGGTTTAAGTCGGCGAGCTTAGTTGCAGACCTTGACGCTGCCGGCGGCAACGCCAGCGCAGACTTCGTCCTTCTTGATCCAGCCGGCGTCGATGACGAGGTTGAGATTGTCCTTGGTGATCGCGATCGGGGTCAGGAACAGCGACTTGACGGTGTTGCCGCCAGGCGTTGTGAAGTCCTTGGCGCCGGCGATGTCGCCCATCTTCTTGCCGTCGGCGAGCTGCGAGGCGATCTCGGCGGCGTTCTTGCCGAGCTCGCGCGCATCCTTCCACACCGACACGGTCTGCGTGCCGAGCGCGATGCGGTTCAGCGCCGCGTGGTCGCCGTCCTGGCCCGAGACCGGAACGGTGCCGGCCAGGCCTTGCGCCGTCAGCGCCGCGACGACGCCGCCGGCGGTGCCGTCATTGGCGGCCACGACCGCGTCGACCTTGTTGTCGTTGGCGGTCAGGAACTGCTCCATATTCTTCTGCGCGTTGGCGGGCAGCCAGCCGTCGGTATAGGCCTCGCCGACATTCTTGATCTTGCCGCTGTCGATCGCCTCCTTCAGCACTTCCATGGAACCCGAGAACAGGAAGTCGGCGTTCGGATCGGAACCCGAGCCCTTGATAAAGACGTAGTTGCCTTCGGGCTTGGCCTTGAACACCTCACGGGCCTGCATGCGGCCGACTTCCTTGTTGTCGAAGGTCAGGTAGAAAACGTCCTTGTTCTCGATCAGGCGGTCGTAGCCGACGACCGGGATGCCTTCATCGAGCGCCTTCTGCACCGCCGGGCCGATCGCCGAGGCGTCCTGCGCCAGGATGATCAGCGAATTGGCGCCCTGCGAGATCAGGCTTTCGACGTCGGTCAGCTGCTTGCCCGGATTGGACTGCGCGTCGGCGGAAATATACTTGTCGCCGGCGGCCTCGATGGCGGCCTTCATCGCCGCTTCGTCGGTCTTCCAGCGCTCTTCCTGGAAATTCGACCACGAGACGCCGATCACCTTGTCCTTCGCCTCGGCGACCGAAGGCAGCGTCAGCGACATGGCTACGCCCGCCAGAATGGCGGCTGCGAATTTCTTCATGATATCCTCCCTGCGCCTTGTGCGGCGCGACCCAGACTGGCCCGAAGGCCGGCATAGAGGCTTTTTTTCGAGCCTCAAAAAAATAGTGATCCAGCGAAATGAAGCTGTCAACCGAGATTCTGATGGCATTTGATGGGCCCAGGGATTTTTTTCGGAGTCCGCAATAAATAATGACATCGGCTTTGGCTTCTGCCACTATCCCTAGCGTGTCAGCGACAGGCCATGGCATCATCACAAGGCCGCGATGACCGGGAGGA
>NZ_RZSB01000689.1:0-3220 GCF_004023285.1 Mesorhizobium sp. M2A.F.Ca.ET.067.02.1.1 | reverse complement strand
ATTTCGAATATGGCGATGTCGTCGGCATTCCGGAGGTGCCGAGGATCGTCAAGGACCGGCCCATCGGCGACGACAACGCCAATGGCGTGCTGATGAAGCTGAACAAGTTCCGCCACTTCTACATGCCACCCGACAAGCTGTCCTTCGCCGACAAGCGCCCGATGGTGGTCTGGCGCGGTCATCTCAACAATCCGCTTCGCACCCGCTTCGTGGAAAAGGCCGCCGACCTACCGTTTTGCGATGCGGGTTCCCACAAGCCCGACGCGCCGGATGGATACCGCAAGCCGTTCCTGAACATCGAGCAGCAGCGGCAGTATCGCTACATTGTCTCGCTCGAAGGCAATGACGTCGCGACGAACCTGAAATGGATCATGAGCTCCAATTCGCTCTGCCTGATGCCGGAGCCGACCTACGAAACCTGGTTTGCGGAAGCCAAGGTGGAGCCCAATATCCATTACGTGCCGCTCGAGCCTGATTTCTCCGACCTTGTCGACAAGGTGGCCTATTTAGAAAAGCATCCTGCCGAGGCGGCGCGGATAACTGCCGCCGCCAACGCCTATTGCCGCCAATTCGGCAATGAACAGGACGAGCAGGCGATCTCGCTGCTCGTCCTCTATAAATATTTCGTGTTGAGTGGGCAGATAAAGCCCGATCCGGAAGTCTGGCGCTTTATCGCCGACTGACTGTTTTAGGCATGCGAGCGGTCGAGCACCTTGTCGGCCGGCCCGAACCGGTCCCTGGCGGTGAACTGCTGGTGCCAGTAGGGATAAAGCACCGGCGGGCGGCTGACCGAGTCAAGTCGCTGGCGTTCTTCCTCGGAGAGCGACAGGCTGGCCGCGGCGAGGTTGTCCTTGAGCTGCGTCTCGTTGCGTGCGCCGATCACCAGCGAGCTTACGGCCGGACGGCCGAGCAGCCAGGCCAGCGCGACCTGCGCCCCTGAGATGCCGCGCGCCTTGCCGATGTCGGAGAGCACGTCGACGATGCGCCACAGCCGGTCCACGTCGCGGATCGGCGGTTCCTTCCAGCCGCCGAGCTGGCGCGCGGTCGGGCTGTCGCGATGATATTTGCCGGAGAGCAGGCCGCCCGCCAGCGGACTCCAGACCAGCACGCCGAGGCCCTGGTCGACCGAGATCGGCAGCAATTCATACTCGGCTTCGCGCGCTTCCAGCGTGTAATGGATCTGCTGGGTGACGAACCGGGCCTGATGTCGGCTGTCGCTGACGGCAAGAGCCTTCATCACCTGCCAGCCCGACCAGTTGGAGCAGCCGATGTAACGGATCTTGCCCTGGTTGACCAAAGTGTCGAGCGCCGCGATCGTCTCCTCGACCGGGGTCAGCCCATCCCACTGGTGAACGAAATAGACGTCGATGACATCGGTCCTGAGCCGCTTCAGGCTCTTTTCGCATTCGCGGATCAGATGGTGGCGCGACAAGCCCTCGTCATTCGGACCGGCGCCGATGCGCATGCGCGCCTTGGACGCGATCAGCACGTCGTTCTTGCGCTTGCCGCCAAGCGCCTCGCCGATGATCTCCTCCGACAGCCCGTTGGAATAGACGTTGGCGGTGTCGATGAGGTTGATGCCGGCATCGATGCAGGTGTCGATGATGCGCCTGGCTTCCGAAAGATCGGAGTTGCCGACGGCGGCGAACGGGCCCGTGCCGCCGAAGGTCATGGTGCCGAGGGTCAATGTCGAAACCTTCAGGCCGGAACGGCCAAGGGTGCGGTATTCCATGTCGGGTCCTCGCGATTTTGTTTTGCAGAGGCGCCGTGGCGGGCGCGGGAAAGAGGCGAGGGATTTGTAGGACAATTCCAGCCGCTTGTCGCCCCGCTATCGATACGGGCCGATCACATATCGTCTATCATGCCCGGCTGTGGTCGCCTTGCAATAAAACCGTCATTGCGCCTCTGTATCTCAGTCGGCTTACGGAGTGGCGTGTCGGGGCGGAGCCGCGGCGCATTCCGAAGCGATGATGGCTGACAGGCGACGGAGCTGCGCGGTGAATGAAGTGAAATCGAATTCCGGGGCCAAGGACTGGCTGGAAGCCGAGCTCGAGGACACGCTCGACGAAGACTACGAGCTGGAGATTTCCGAACCGGCGCTCTCGCTCGAGATCGCCAAGATCTACAAGAAGTCGCATCCGCCTTCCATCGATCGGATGACTTATTTCCGCGAGCTGTTGAGGCTCCAGTCCGAACTGATCAAGCTGCAATCCTGGGTCGCCTACCACAAGAAGAAGCTGGTGGTGGTCTTCGAGGGCCGCGACTCCGCCGGCAAGGGTGGCGTCATCAAGCGCATCACGCAGCGGCTCAATCCCCGCATCGCCCGCGTGGTGGCATTGCCGGCGCCGACCGAACGCGAAAAGTCGCAATGGTATTTCCAGCGCTACGTGCCGCATCTCCCCGCGGGCGGCGAGATCGTGCTGTTCGACCGCTCCTGGTACAACCGCTCCGGCGTCGAGCGGGTGATGGGATTTGCCAATGCGGATCAGGTCGAGGAGTTTTTCCGCGACGTGCCGGAATTCGAGCGCATGCTGGTCCGCTCCGGCATCACGCTGGTGAAATACTGGTTCTCGATCACCGACGAGGAACAGCAGATGCGCTTTCTGATGCGCATCCACGACCCGATGAAGCAGTGGAAGCTGTCGCCCATGGACCTGCAGTCGCGCGTGCGCTGGGAGCAGTACACCAAGGCCAAGGAAGAGACCTTCGCCCGCACCAACATCAAGGAGGCGCCCTGGTTCATCGTCGAGGGCAACGACAAGAAACGCGCGCGGCTGAACTGCATCGATCATCTGTTGCAGCAGGTGCCGTATGAAGATGTGCCGCATGAAGAGATCACGCTGCCGGAGCGCGTCTTCAACCCCTCCTACGAGCGCCAGGTGCTTCCGCGCGAGCTTTACGTGCCGGAGAAGTATTGAGGCGCCCTTTTTTCCTTCTCCCCGTTCCACGGGGAGAAGGTGCCCGAAGGGCGGATGAGGGGCAGCGCCGGCTTCGGTGATTGACCTTCAATTCGCAGCGTAGGCCCAAAGACCATGGATAGGCTATCGCCAATCTCGGGCCGGCAGCGTTGCCCCTCATTGCCCTGCCGGGCATTTCTCCCCGTATAGTGACGGGGAGAAAGGGCTGTTGTCCGAACCGGATAGATAGGTAACAGAATGGACCGATTAGATGGGTGACAGTTTTCTTGCCAGCCGGGAGGACCGGCGATGGTTTGGCGAGA
>NZ_RZSB01000688.1:0-3231 GCF_004023285.1 Mesorhizobium sp. M2A.F.Ca.ET.067.02.1.1 | reverse complement strand
GCCTGGAGGCCTTCTATCTCGATTATCGTGAGCCGGAATCCATCGCCGCGCTAGTCGAGGGGGTGCTTGAACGCACCGGCGGCACGCTTGACGCGCTGTTCAACAACGGCGCCTACGCTCAGCCCGGCGCCGTCGAGGACCTGCCGGTCGCAGCGCTGCGCGAGCAGTTCGAGGCCAATTTCTTCGGCTGGCATGATCTCACCCGGCGCGTCATGCCGGTCATGCGTCGCCAGGGGCACGGCCGTCTCGTCCATTGCTCCTCGATCCTCGGACTGGCGCCTGTCCGCTTCCGCGGCGCCTATTCGGCATCCAAGCACGCCATCGAAGGCCTGATGCTGTGCATGCGCCAGGAACTCGACGGCAGCGGCATCCACCTTTCCCTCATCGAACCGGGACCGGTGACGTCGAAGATCGCCAGCAATGGCCTGCCCTGGTTCCTGAAGAACATCGATGTCGAAAAGTCCGTCCACCGCGCCGATTATCAGGCGCAGCTCGCCCGGCTCCAGGCCGGCGGCAGCGTGTCGAAGCTGAAGCCCGGGCCGGAGGTCGTGCACAACGCGCTCCGCCACGCGCTTCTGTCACAGCGCCCGCGCCCGCACTATGTGGTAACGGTGCCGGCCAGGATCGGCGCGGCACTCAAACGCATCCTGCCGGCGTCAATGCTGTACCGCGTGCTCGCCAGGCGCGCCTGACCGAAACTGAACCGGAGCCAGCCAGATGGTCATCGTCTTGAAGATTCTCGCCGTCATCGCGATGGCGGCCGTGCTGATCGTGCTGGTTCGCGGCCTGATCAACATGATGCGCGGCGGCTCCGGCGTCACCTCGAACAAGCTGATGCAAGCCCGTGTGATGCTGCAGGCCGTGGCGTTGGCGCTGCTGTTGCTGGTGGTCTATTTCACGCGCAAATAGAGGTCTTTTGGGGACGTTATGGTCAAGCTCAACAAGATCTACACCCGCACCGGCGATGACGGCACCACCGGGCTCGGCACCGGCGAGCGGCGGCTGAAATCCGACCTGCGCGTCGACGCCTATGGCACGGTCGACGAGGCCAATGCCTGCATCGGCATGGCCCGCATCCATACCGCCGGCCAACATCCCGCGATCGACGCCATGCTGTCGCGCATTCAGAACGATCTGTTCGATCTGGGAGCCGACCTCGCCGTGCCCGACGGCGGCAAGCCCCTGGAATACGAGCCGCTGCGTATCGTCGCCGCCCAGACCGGCCGCGTCGAACAGGACATCGACCTCCTCAACAAGGACCTGCAGCCGCTGAAATCCTTCGTGCTGAACGGCGGCACGCCGGCCGCGGCCGCGCTCCATCTGGCCCGCACCGTGGCGCGCAGGGCCGAGCGCCTGATGGTGGCGCTGGCCCAGGATCCGACCGAGCATGTCAACCGCGAGGCGCTCAAATACGTCAATCGCGTCTCGGATTTCCTGTTCGTTGCCGCCCGTGCGGTCAATGACAATGGAAAGGCCGACGTGCTATGGGTTCCCGGCAAGAACCGCTGAATCCAGGGGCGGGAGGGTCCGATGTTCATCCCGCTTTACGACACCAACAGGCTGCGCCACATCCGTCTGCAATATGTGACGATCGGTCTGATCGTGGTGAATGCGCTGGTCTATCTGGCGACCACGCTTGGCGGTGAGAACTTCACCAATGCCGCGGTTCTCGGCCTCGGCTTCATTCCCTCGGTGGTCCACGACAAGGTCGAGCTGTCGCCTGAATTCGTCGTCATCCCCGAAAGCCTCAGCTATCTCACCTATTCCTTCCTGCACGCCGACATTTTCCATCTAGGCGGCAACATGCTGTTCCTGTGGGTGTTCGGCGACAATGTCGAGGATGCGCTCGGCCACATACGCTACCTGATCTTCTACTTGGCCTGCGCTGTCGCCGGCGCTTTCTTCCAGGGGCTGGTGGCCTGGGATTCGCAGGTGCCGCTGATCGGCGCGTCCGGCGCCATTGCCGGCGTCGTCACCGCCTATCTGATTCTCTACCCTCGCGTGAAAGTCTGGGTGCTGGCCTTTGCCCGCATCCCCTTGCGCATTCCGGCCTTCATCCCGCTGATCCTCTGGATCCTGTTCCAGATCGTGATGTTCGCCGCCGGCGGAGAGGACCGGATTTCCTGGGCCTGCCATATCGGCGGCATCCTCGCCGGATTCGTGCTGGTGCTGGTGCTGCGCAGCCGCGGCGTGCCGCTGCTGGCCGGCGCCGACGGCGAGCCGGACCCGACGCCGAACATCCAGCAGCCGCCTGTCCCCGTCGAGCCCGCCGCGAGCGACGGCACCCCGGCGCAGCCGGGGTCGCAATGGGGCCGTGGAGCAGCGACGCCTCGGGACTGAACCGATTTGGGTGCCTCGTGGGATATTGACGCGCGGATTTGCCGCCACTACGGAAACGGCACCGCTGGGCGGATATTCCGCCCGTAATGTCGGCTTTCGACAACTCTGACAGGGCGTACGCTGCTATAGCGCCCCGACTATCTCAGGAGAGGTGACAGGAAAATGAAGATCCTTGTGCCCGTGAAGCGGGTTGTGGATGCCAACGTCAAGGTCCGGGTGAAAGCCGACGGACTCGGCGTCGAGCTCGCCAATGTCAAGATGGCGATGAACCCGTTCGACGAGATCGCGGTCGAGGAAGCGATCCGCATCAAGGAAGCCGGCAAGGCGGAAGAGATCATCGTCGTCTCGGTCGGCCCGCAGCAGGCGCAGGAAACGCTGCGCACCGCGCTCGCCATGGGCGCCGACCGGGCCATTCTGGTTAAGACTGACGAGCAGACCGAGCCGCTCGGCGTCGCCAAGGTGCTGAAGGGCGTAGTCGAGGCGGAGAAGCCCGGCCTCGTCATCCTCGGCAAGCAGGCGATCGATGACGATTCGAACCAGACCGGCCAGATGCTGGCGGCGCTGCTTGGCTGGTCGCAGGGCACCTTCGCCTCCAAGGTCGAGCTTGCCGGCGATCATGCCAAGGTGACGCGCGAGGTCGACGGCGGCCTGCAGACGGTCGAACTGAAGATGCCGGCGATCGTCACCGCCGACCTTCGCCTCAACCAGCCGCGCTATGCATCGCTGCCCAACATCATGAAGGCGAAGAAGAAGCCGCTCGACGAGAAGAGCCCGGCCGACTTCGGCGCCGACGTCAAGCCGCGCCTCAAGGTGATCAAGACCGAGGAGCCGGGCGGCCGCAAGGCGGGCGTCAAGGTGAAGTCGGTGGCCGAGCTGGTCGAGAAGCTGAAG
>NZ_RZSB01000687.1:0-3232 GCF_004023285.1 Mesorhizobium sp. M2A.F.Ca.ET.067.02.1.1 | reverse complement strand
CCCTTACGCAATGACCAACACGGCCATCATCCAGTCGTCACCGGTCGAGCCGCGCTCGCCCCTGCGCGGAATCAGGCAAAAGTGACGGGGGACGAATCAGGCGTGGCCGCGCCGCATTCGCGCCTGGGTCAGAATCGCGCGCCAGCGGATCATGTCGAACGGGATGGGTTCGTTGTTGTTGGCGATGTGGAAGATCTCGTTGTCGACGTTCTTCAGCGATCGCCAGAAATCATAGTCGGTGATGCGTGGATCGGCCGCCAAGCGCTCCACCTCGACCTTGATATCGGTTTTCATGCACTGTCCTCGCACCGCATTCCGCCAGCCGCCCGCGCGCAAACCCGGTACGGCGGTTTTCAAACGCGTCACTGAGTCGTTCAACGGACTCAAGCGACTTGTTCACGTTAAAACCTTGGTAAGGTTAACGCGGGCGCGCGGGTTTTCAAGCGCTCTTGCGCTTGATGCCGATCGAGCGCCCGGCGCGCTCCGGCATCGGCAGCGCTGCATGGGCGGCGCGCATGGCATCGACCTTCGCCATCACGTCAGCCGGGAAGGGAGCGACCCGCGGCCCGGCCATGTCGACATGCAGCGCAAGCTGCTCGGAGGTCGCGGCCAACCAGCCGTCGACATGGCGGATTTCCTGATAGGCCCTGAGCCGCTTCTCATCGTGGTCGATGAGCTGGAACGAGACCTTCACCTTGTGGTCGAGGTGCAGCTCCTGGACATAGCAGACATGGACTTCCGCCGTGTAGATGGTGAGGCGGCGATCCCTTGCGTAGTTCGGCCCCATGCCCATCATCTCGAAGGCGACATCCGAACAGCGGTCGAACAGCACGTTGTAATAGGCCATGTTGAGATGGCCGTTGTAGTCGATCCAGTTCTTCTCGATGTCCATCGGGTCGGAAATGAACGGGGCGGGGATAGTCATCTGATTTTCCTTGATCGTCGCTGGACAGGGCGTGGTGGCTGAGGTTCTCTTTGTTCCGGCGCAATTCCGGACGGAAAACCGCTTCACACTTTTCCTGGAATTGCTTTAGGCATCATCCATAGCTGCATATCAAGAGTGGCCACTGGTCCATTCGCGGAGGAATTCATGGCTTTGAGCGACCTCAATCCCGTCGAACGCAACGAGGAAGGCATCGCCGCGGTGCTCGGCATCCTCAAGCAGCGCTTCGGCGAGCGCTTCCAGACCGGCGAGGCGATACGCGGCCAGCACGCGCACACCACCACCTATATCCCGACCCAGGCGCCGGACGGCGTCGCCTTCGTCGAGACGACCGAGGAGGTGCAGGAGATCGTGCGCGCCTGCGCTGCCCACCGCGTGCCGGTGATCGCCTTCGGCGTCGGCTCCTCGCTCGAGGGCCACACCAATGCGCCGGGCGGCGGCATTTCCATCGACACCTCGCGCATGAACCGGATCCTCGCCGTCAATCCGCAGGATCTCGACTGCACGGTCGAGCCCGGCGTGACCCGCGAGGACCTCAACAGGCATCTGCGCGACACCGGCCTGTTCTTCCCCATCGATCCGGGCGCGAATGCTTCGCTGGGCGGCATGGCGGCGACCAGGGCTTCCGGCACCAACGCGGTGCGCTACGGCACGATGCGCGAGAACGTGCTGTCGCTCACCGCTGTCATGGCCGACGGCGAGACGGTGACGACCGGCAAGCGGGCGAAGAAAAGCTCGGCCGGCTACGACCTGACCCGGCTCTTGGTCGGCTCGGAAGGCACGCTCGGCATCATCACCTCGCTGACGCTCAGGCTGCAGGGCATTCCGCAGGCGATCTCCGGCGGTGTGTGCCCGTTTCCGAGCCTGGAGGCAGCCTGCAACACGGTGATCGCGACCATCCAGATGGGCATACCGGTGGCGCGCATCGAGCTGGTCAACGCGCTGCAGATGCGGGCGATGAAGAACTATTCCAAGCTCGACTACCCGGAAAGCCCGTGCCTGTTCGTCGAGTTCCACGGCAGCGACGCGGGCGTGGCCGAACAGGCCGAGACGTTCGGTATGATCGCGGAGGAGAATGGCGGCGGGCCGTTCCTGTGGACCAGCGTCGCGGAGGAGCGGACAAAGCTCTGGAAGGCGCGGCACGACGCCTACTGGTCGTCGCTGACGCTGCGTCCCGGTGCCAAGGGCCTGTCGACCGATGTCTGCGTGCCGATCTCGCGGCTTGCCGAGTGCGTCACCGAAACCGAGGCCGACATAGCCGAGATGGGCCTCGTCGCGCCGATCGTCGGCCATGCCGGCGACGGGAATTTCCACGTGCTCGTGCTGATGGATGTCGACAACCCGGCCGAGATCGCGCTTGCGGAAAAATTCGTCGCCAGGCTCAACATGCGGGCGATCGCCATGGAAGGAACCTGCACCGGCGAGCACGGCATCGGCCAGGGCAAGGTCGGTTTCCTGCGCCACGAGCTCGGCCATGGCGTCGATGTCATGCGCACGATCAAGCAGGCGCTCGACCCGCTCAACATCATGAATCCCGGCAAGATTCTGCCGGCGGCGGGGTAACGCACCGCCCAGGTCTATTCCGCCGCGCCCTCGACAAGCTTCTGCAGCATGGGCCGCGTCGGCGCGAAAAAGGTCGTGCCGGTGTGCGGGGTGGAGAAGTCGAGCAACCGATCGTAGGCGCCGGGCGGCTCCCCGACATACATGCGCTGCAGCATCTTTTCGATCACCCACAGATAGCGCGTGTAGCCGATGAAATAGGTGCCGAACTCGTTCTGCCCCGGGCGGCCGAACGGCATGTTGTCGCGCAAGATGTCGTACTCGTTGCCGGCGTCGTCCTCGATCGTGGCCAGAGACTTGTGCGACTTGCGCGGCTTGTCGTCGTCATCAATCTCGATGTTGTCGATCTTGGTGCGGCCGATGATCTCTTCCTGGACATGCGTCGGCGTTTCTTTCCAGGCCGCCATGTTGTGCAGGTATTTCTGCACGACGACATAGCTGCCGCCGGCAAAGTCGCCGTCCTCGTCGCCGACCAAGGCGGAGGCCGGCAGGTCGAGGCCGGTCGGATTGGCCGTGCCGTCGACAAAGCCGAGCAGGTCGCGCGCGTCGAAATAACGGAAACCGGAGACCTCGTCGACGACGGTCACGCTGCGGCCAAGGGCGTCCAGCAGGATGCGCTCGAGTTCGAAGCACATGTCGGGCCGCTCTGCACGGATGTGGAACAGGAGATCGCCCGGCGTCGAGGGCGCCGAATGGGCCGCGCCCTCGATCGGCGCGAAGGGTTTCAGC
>NZ_RZSB01000686.1:0-3233 GCF_004023285.1 Mesorhizobium sp. M2A.F.Ca.ET.067.02.1.1 | reverse complement strand
CAGCGCGACCTCCACATCACGCCTGATCAGAACCAGCCGGAATCCGGCCAGGGCATCTGGGGCCGCTAAGCGGCTCCCGTCCCCATCAATCCCAACCTCAATTCTTAAATCTGGAGTAACTCAAATGACCAAGATCGCTCTTACCGCTGCCGCCCTTCTCGTTGCCACCGGCGCCGCTTTCGCCGGCTCGGACAACTATGGTTCGGCCAACGCCAACCAGCCGGCCGCTTCGGTCGACACCTCGTTCACCGCTTCGGTCAAGAAGTCGGACGCGGATGCCCAGAAGCCGATCGTCACGGGCGCCAACCACGACCTGTTCGGCAGCCACTAAACGGATCTGTCCTCGACAGACCTCAAAGCGGCGGGCTTGTCCCGCCGCTCTGTTTTTGTGGAGCCGGCTATCCGTTGGCCCGGGCTTTTCCGTGCGTCGACCAGGCAATTTGCGCGATCCCCGTCGCGGAAGCCGAAATCTTGATCGGGAATAAATCCGGACTGTTCCGGGTCTTGTCGGCAGCGGGGCCATCCTCCCAAGGCGCCGCCGATGAAACGACAGGACAAGGAACATTGAGATGAACAGGACCGCATTCGTCGCGGCTGCCATGCTCGCCGCTGCCATGGGCAGCGCCTCCGCCGGCAGCGACCATTACGGCGCCGACGGCGCCAAGCAGCCGGCCGCCAGCGCCGATCACATGATGACCAGCTCGATCCGTGAGCGCGGCACGGCGGATCACCAGGCTCCGGTGACGGCCGCAACCAGCCGGACCGTCGTCGACATCATTGCCCGGCACAACGACGACGGCCTGTGGGGCCGCTGACGCCGCTTCGATCCCCCAAAGACCTCCACATTTTTAACGAAAGGAACTTTTGCAATGACCAGGATCGTCCTTACCACCGCAGCCATACTTCTCGCCATGGGTTCTGCCTTCGCCGGCAGCGATCATTACGGCGCGGACAACGTCAACCAGCCGACCGCCGGCGTCGATCGCGGGCTCACCGCCTCGGTACGCAAGCACGAGCCCGCCAAGCCTACCAATGTCGACACCTCGATGACCACCGGATCGGCGCCGTCGCAGGCCTGGCATGATCCGGGCCAGGGCATCTGGGGCAATTGAGGTTTAACGTCTCAGGCTTTGCCAAAGGCGGCGGGCTTGCTCCGCCGCCTTTGTTTGCGGCGGGAGATTGGCAGCTTCGGGGTCTACTCCAAATCCCTCGGCCTGACGAGATGCGTCAGCCGAGCGCCGCCGAAATCCAGATTCGCCCAGTTGCCCTTTACTGTAAACCGCGCGAGCGCCGCCGTCGGAAACTTCGCTTCGATCTTCTTGAAAACGCTCTCATCCGACCCGGCGCCGGCCAGCCGCAACACAAACTGCTGGAGGCCGGGGTTGTGGCCGATCACGAGCAGGTTGGTCGCCTTGACCTGCCGCACGTGCGCCAGGATAGCGCCGGCCTCCGCCTCGTAGAGCTCTTCCGCGAAATCCGCGGACACATGCTTCGGCAGCTCCTGGGCGACCAACCGCCAAGTATCGCGGGCGCGCAGCGCCGGCGAGACCAGAGCCAGATCCGGCAGCCAGCCACGCCGCGAAAGCTCGCGCCCGATCAGCGGCGCGGTCTTTTGCCCGCGCGGGGCGAGCGGCCGGTCGAAATCGGCAAGCTTGGGGTCATCCCAGCTCGACTTGGCGTGGCGTAAGATAAGCAATTGTCTCGCGGGCATTGTTCAGGACCACGATTGCTTGTCCAGTCGGGCGCGGGCCTTCTGCTTGATCTCGTCGATGTAGAAGGGGGCAAACGGGCCGCTGCCTAATCTGTCGATCCAAGCCTTACGCAGCCGGTCCGTTTCGGTTTGACCCAGGGGTTGGCTCGGCAGTTCAGGGGTAAGCGCCATGCTGCAATTCCCGGCCAGGGCCCTACGGCGTGATCCGCGCCAGATGCTCGAGGTCGGTCTCCTCGCGCAGCGGGTCCGGCGCCATCACGACCGAGCTTGCGTTCTCTGCATCGTCGGCGAAATGGGCAAGCACGGTGTGGCCCTTTTCCATGCTCGCCTTGCCCTCGGCGACGAGGCCTAGCGCCAGCGGATAGAGCCGATGCTCGGCCTTCAGCACGCGCGCGGCAAGCGTGTCCTCATTGTCGCCGACCATCACCGGCACGGCGGCCTGCGCGATGATCGGGCCGTCATCCATCTCCGGCGTGACGAAATGCACCGAGCAGCCATGGATGCGCACGCCCGCGCGGATCGCCCGCGCGTGCGTGTCCAGCCCCTTGAAGGCGGGCAGCAAAGCAGGGTGGACGTTGACCATGCGCCCCTGCCATTTCTCGACGAGGCCGCGGCCGAGGATGCGCATATAGCCGGCAAGCGCCACGATCTCGGCGCCGAAGCCGGTGAGCGCGGCGTCGAGCGCGGCGTCATAGGCATCCTTGCTCGCATGGTCGGCGCGCTGGATCACCTTGGTGGCGATGCCGCGCGACTGGGCGATGCCGAGGCCGGCGGCGTTCGCGCGGTCGGAGATCACGCCGACGATTTCAGCCGGATAGCTTGGATCGGCGGCGGCCGCGATCAGCGCCGTCATGTTGGAGCCGCGCCCTGAGATCAGGACGACCGTGCGTTTCCTGCTCATAGGCCGATCGAGCCCCTGTAGATGACGCCGGCGTCGCGGCGCGGCACGATCCGGCCGATCGGCGTCACCGTCTCGCCGGCTTCCTGCAGCACCGCCGCCACCTGCGCCGCCTGGCCGGAGGCGACGGCGAGGATCATGCCGATGCCGCAATTGAAGGTGCGCATCATTTCTTCCGGCGCGACGCCGCCGGTCTTTGCCAGCCACGAGAACACCGGCGGCGCGTCGATCGCCTCGAGGTCGAGCTCGGCCGAAAAATCCTTGGGCAGCACGCGCGGGATGTTTTCCGGGAAACCGCCGCCGGTGATGTGGGCCAGCGCCTTGATGCCATGCGTGTTGCGGATAGCCTTCAGGATCGACTTCACATAGATGCGCGTCGGCTCGAGCAGCGCCTCGGCGAGGCTGAGCTCTTCGTTGAACGGCGCCGGATCGCTCCAGGCAAGACCGCTCGCCGCCACGATGCGGCGCACCAGCGAAAAACCGTTGGAGTGCAGGCCGGAGGAGGAAAGGCCAAGCAGCACGTCGCCTTCGACGATGTCGTCTGTGGGAAGCAACTGGCCGCGATCGGCCGCGCCGACCGCGAAACCGGCAAGGTCGTAGTCCTTGTCGTGATACATGCCGGGC